>JAOUGG010000083.1 GCA_029857855.1 Acidimicrobiia bacterium
GCCGTGATCCGGAGCTTCGCCAGACCGGCCGGGCTGAGGAGTACGGCCCGATCGGCACGATTGGTCGGGGTCGACGCCAGGACCACGGCGGCGCCGAGCGAGTGACCGACCAGCGTGATGGGCCCGGGGTCGTCGATCCCGGTGAGGACGTTCGGCAGCCAGTCTCCGTAGCGGACCATGCGATCCCGGCCGAGGGACTGCGGCGAGCTGAGACCGGGCTGTCCGGGCAGGTCGACCATGTGGAGTCGGAAACGTCCGTCGTCGACCAGACGTCGGGCGAGGTCGGCGTGCACGGCCGCGTTGAAGTTGGTGCCCGGGAGCCAGACCAGCGTTTGTTCTCCATCGCCGGTCGAGGTCACGTGCGTCGCGCCGAGCGGCGAATCGAGGATCACGCGTTCATGGGGTGGCCATCGATCGAGGGCCGCCTCGCACCATTCGGCGATACGCCGCCGGCCGTCGATCGTCCGATGGATCGACATGATCTCATCGTAGACCGGCCGGACGTTCAGGCGCCGATGAGATCGGCGTGCGCAGTGTCGCCGCCCGTTCCGTCGAAAAGAGAAGGTTGGCCACGACGATGGCCGCCGGATAGGCGGCGACGGCCGGGACGGGGGAACCTGAGGTCGAACGCACGGCCGGCGCCTACAGCCGATCGGCCGTCGCCGTAGCGCGTCGATCTACTGAGGGTAGGAGTCGTGGCGGTGCAGCCACTGCATCGACCACTCCAGGTCGTCCTCGTCGCGGCCCTTCGCCGTCAGGTCGAGATGGTGGTAGGTGCCGTTCAACATGTCGAGGCCACGGGAGAAGGTTTGATAGGTGAGGAAGATGCGCCCGTCGTCGTCCCGAACGAACGTGCTCAGACCGGGGGCCTCCTCCCCACCGAAAACCTGCGTCCCGTAGTTGTACAACGGCTCGCCCGACGCGATCTGTTCCGGGGTGAAGCTGACCCCCATGTCGAAGTTGAAAGTCGAGTTCAGCGACGACACCCACCGGAAGTCCCACCCCATACGTTTCCGGTAGGCCTCTATGTTGTCGACACTGGTGCGGGACACCACGGCGAATGCCGTGTCGCGGTGGGCCAGGTGGACCATGGTGCCGTTGTAGTTGTCGGCCCAGAACGAGCACGACGGGCAGCCCTCGGTCCAGTCCGGTCCCATCATGAAGTGATAGACGAGCAGCTGACGGCGGTCGCCGAACAGCTCGGCCAGGCTCACCTCACCGTCGGATGTGTCGAACCGGTAGTCGGCGGTGATCTCGGACCACGGAAGTTCACGTCGGGCGGCGCTCAGGGCGTCACGTTCGCGGGTGAACGCCTTCTCGCGAGCGAGGAAGGTGAGGCGGGCGGCTTTCCATTCCTCGGGCGAGACGACGGGATGGTCGGTGATGGACATGTCGGCTTCCTTTCCTCTGATCGGGTCCTCGCGCCGGGCTCCACCCCGGCCCGGGTCATGGTTACGGCTGGCGGCCGGTGTAACCGGCAAGCCGGTCGACGGCGGAGGCGTCGTCACCAACGGGCACGACCTCGGCGAAGCCGCCGCCCCGACCCTCGGGCGGTACGACCTGTTGCCAGGTGGCCAGCGCCCACCCGGCCAGTTCCTCGGGAATCTCGATGTTCACGCCGGTTCCTTTGGCGACATCCCAGGCGTGGGTCAAGGCGTCGGCCACGATGACCGACATCGCCACCTCACCCGGCATGGCGCCGAGGCCGGGAAGTTCCCGAGTATCCGACAGGTTCTCCGGCGTGGCGGCGGCCGCCAGGGCGGCGTGAGCGTTGGCCCAGCCCTTGGCCGGCCCGTTGGCCATGAGGTCCGGTGCGTCCGCCGGCGGGGGCTGCTGCTGGAGCGCCCCGGCCACCATGTGGCTGCCTTGACAGACGTGGTCGATGACCTGGTGCACGTTCCACTCGGTGCACGGTGTGGATTGTTCCCGGTGGTCGGGTGTGAGCTGGGCGATGACCGACGTCATCACGTCGTTGGTCTGGGCCAGGGCAGTCGTGGCGTCCATGATGTTTCCCCTTCGAGTTGTGCCGACCGACGTCGGCCGGAAGATCAACCTACCCGACAAATAGGTAAGTTGCAACTTACTCAATGTGCCGAGGAGCCCGGTTCGATTTGACCGGATCGGCCGGCTCTGAGAGCATCCAAGGCGGCGGGCAGTCGGATGAAGGGACACCGATCCATGCGCCAGCTCCTCGTTGCCGCCGTCATCGCTCTGGTCGCCGGTATGGCCTCCGCCGGGCAATTGACCGGCGAGTTCGACCCGATCGGGCCGACGGTTCAAACGCTCGATGCCCCGACCGGCCGCACCGTGGCCTACGTCGACGATGGCGATCCCGGCGACACACCGGTGGTGTTCTTCGGCGGCTCCGGCACCAGTGTCCGGGTCATGAACCTCCTCGAGTTCGCCCATACCCTCCGGGGTGAATTGGGGCTGCGGCTCATCTCCGTGGAACGTAACGGGTTCGGGCAGACCGCCTTCGACCCGACCCTTGGCTACACCGAGTACGCGGAGGATGTCGAGGCCGTGCTCGATCACCTCGGCGTCGACGAGTTCATCGCCTTCGGCATCTCCGGCGGCTCGCCCTACCTCACCGAGTTCGTGTCCCGCAATGCCGATCGGGTGACGTCGATCCACCTCGCCTCGGCCCTGTCCGAGGTGCCCGACAGCTCGTCCATATGCGGCCTGACGCAGGCCCCAGACACCGTGGCCTTCCTGGCCCAAAACCCCCAGGTCTGGTTCGCCTTCAGCCCCGACAGCCCGGTGCAGCAGGTGCCCGGGCTCCAGGACGAGGCCTATGACGACTCGGCCCGCACCTTCTTCATTGCCGGGCAGATGGGTTCGCCGGACCCGCTCATCCACGAGTTCGAGCTGTACTGCAACGAGCCGCTTGCGGACGTGTCCGGTGTCGACGCCCCCGTCCACCTCTACTACGGCGAAGACGACACCACGACCCCACCCGACTTCCACATCCCGGTCTGGCAGGACGCCTTCAGCAACGTGATCAACGTCCGTACCTACCCGGGGCTCGGCCATGACGCCCAATACCGTCACTGGGATCAGGTCATGGTCGACATGTCGACCCAGCGCACCGACCGGATCCTCGTCTGCCGGAAAGGCAAGACGAGCATCGTCGACGAGGCCAAGGCGCAGCGGCAGCTGGCCGCCGGCGCCACACTCGGAATGTGCGGCTGGGCGGGCTGACGAAACTCTTGTAGCAAAAAGCGAGGCTGAGCCTCGCTTTTTGCTACAAGACTTGGGGGAGGAGGCGGAGGACGTGGGGGACGCGGCTACCAGTCGGCGGCGATGTACTTCGTCTCGAGGAATTCGAGCATGCCCTCGTGGGCTCCCTCCCGCCCGACACCGGACTGCTTGACCCCGCCGAAAGGAGCAGCCGGGTCGGAGATGAGCCCGCGGTTGACACCGACCATCCCGTACTCGATGGCCTCGGAGATCCGCATGGCTCGAGCCAGGTCGCCCGAGTAGACGTAGGCCGCAAGGCCGTAGATGGTGTCGTTGGCCAGGGACACCGCCTCCTCGTCGGAGGAGAACGTGGTGACGGGGGCGATCGGACCGAAGATCTCCCGGCCCAGCACGGGATTGTCGGGGGCAACGCCGGTCAGGACCGTCGGTTGGAAGTAGAAGCCGGGGGAGCGTCCGGTGTCGCCGCCGGTCTTCACTTCGGAGCCGCCTCCGACCGCAACCTCGACCGAGGAGGCCATGTCATCCTGGGCGCTCTGGTTGATCAGCGGACCCAGCTCCACACCCTCCTCGAGGCCGGGCCCGACCTTCAGGCTCCTCATCGCCTCGGTCAGCTGACGGCTGAACTCGTCGGCCACCGCCTCGTGGACCAGGAACCGGTTGGCGGCGATGCACGACTGCCCGCCGTTGCGCATCTTGGCGATCATGGCTCCCTCGATCGAGGCCTCGATGTCGGCGTCTTCACAGACGATGAACGGCGCGTTGCCGCCCAGCTCCATGGCGGTCTTGACCACCGTCTTCGCCGCTTCGCCGAGCAGGGTCCGGCCGACCTCGGTCGACCCGGTGAACGACACCATCCGGACCCGGTCGTCGCCGAGGATTACAGGCACCACCGTCGACGACCGGTTCGAGGGCAGGATATTGAGCACCCCGTCGGGCACCCCGGCCTCCGACATCAGCCGACCGAGCGCCAGCGCGGAAAGGGGCGTGTCCGACGCCGGCTTCAGGATCATGGTGCAGCCGGCGGCGATGGCGGGCCCGATCTTGCGGGTGGCCATGGCCAGCGGGAAGTTCCAGGGTGTGATGAGCAGCGACGGTCCGATGGGCTGGTGGATGGCAATGATGCGTTTGTCGCCGCCGGGAGCGATGGAGATCGACCCGAGGTTGCGGACCGCCTCACCGGCGTACCAGCGGTAGAACTCGGCGGCGTAGGCCACTTCACCGGCGGCCTCGGAGCGGGCCTTGCCCATCTCCTGCACGACCAGTTCGGCCAGCGCGTCCTTGCGTTCGATCATCAGGTTGAACGCCCGGGTGAGAATCTCGGCCCGCTCACGAGGGGCGGTGGCAGCCCAAGACTCCTGGGCCTCGGACGCGGCGTCGACGGCGGCCTTGGCGTCTTCTTCGGCGCCGCTCGCCACCGTGGTCAGCGAGTCGGCGGTCGATGGATCGAGCACGTCGATTCGGTTCCCGTCGGACGCTTCACGCCACTCACCTCCGATGTACAGCTGTGTGGCGCCGGAGTTGGTCAGCTCTTCAAGCAGGCTCATGGCCACACCGTACCCCGAAACCTAGAATCGGAACCATGACGAGCGAGGGGACGGACTAGATGGGCGACGATCTCATCGAGCGCGGCACGCCCGCGGCGCTCGTGCTCGACATCCTCGAGCTGGCGGCCAAGCGGCAACAACATCGTCAACCTCTACAACCGACGAGCGGCGTGATCGATTGCCAAGGTTTGCGCGATAAGGGTTGCCTGGAGCGCAAGATCGCCCAAACCTCGGGTGAACCTGCAGATCAGGGCTACTCGTAGCCCGGGGGAACCTGGTAGCCGCCGAGTTCCCGCTCCATGAGTTCGGCGAAGGCGATGGCCGAGTAGTCCTGCAGGTGGCCAGTGACGATCTGCAGGCCGCATGGTAGACCCGACGCCGTCAACCCCGCCGGTGCCACCGCACCCGGCAGGTAGACGCCGCACGACCAGCCGGCCCAGAACAGTTGGTCGATCGTCGACTCCTGGCCGCCGTTCACCGGGATGGTGCGGTCGGCCCGGTCGCCCTCCTGGTCGTGCGGGTAGGCGGCCGAAGCCGCGGTTGGGCACAGCATCACGTCGTAGTCGGTGAAGAACTCGGCCCAGGCGAGACGCTGGCGCGTCCGCTCCCGATGCAGCGCCGTCCACTCCCAGTGCGACATCGTGATCGAGTGGCCGACGATGGCCCGGTAGTCACGATCGCCGTCGGCATAGCGGGCGGCCCAGCGTTTCATCGCCTCGAACTTGGCGGGCGAGAACTCGGTTCCCGTGGCCGCCCGCAACAACATCAGGTAGACCTCGTAGGTGCGTTCGATGTCGACATCGGGCCGGGCGTCGTAGTCGATCTGCACGCCGAGGGCCGACAGCGCCTCGACGGTCGCCGTCAGCTGATCGGTCAGCTCCTGATCCTGCACCACGCACGGACTCTCGAGCATCACCGCGGCCTGGATCTCGTGAGGCCGGGTCCAGCGGGGTTCCGGGAGATCGAGCCGCCAGCCGACGGCGTCGAGCCCGCCGGCCCCCGCCACGACGTCGAGTCCGAGGCGGAGATCCGAGGCAAATCGGGCGAGCGGGCCGCCGACACCGATGTCGAGTTCGGTTGGATCTCCGGGAGCGCCGTGGCCTGCCATCGGCACCAGCCCGTAGGTCGGCTTGTGGCCGAACACGCCGCAGTAGTGAGCCGGGTTCCGGATCGAGGCGCCGATGTCGGACCCGACCTCCAGCGCCGCCATGCCGGTGGCCAGCGCTGCGGCTGATCCGCCCGACGAGCCGCCGGGCACCCGATCGAGGTCCCACGGATTGTTGGTGGTCCCGTAGACCGGATTGAAGGTCTGCCAGTCGGCCATGCCGACCGGGATGTTGGTCTTGCCGTAGATGACCGCCCCGGCATCGAGGAGCCGGTCGACGACATCGCAGTTGCGCCCCGGCCGCCAGTCGACCCGATCCTCGTATCCCGAGGTCGACGGAGTGCCGACCCAGTCCCACGGCTCCTTGATCGTCATCGGCACGCCGTGCAGCGGACCCCACGACTCGCCCCGGGCGGTGGCCTCGTCGGCGGCAAGCGCCCTGGCCTCGGCCTCCTCGATACGGGTCACGACGACCGCGTTCACCGCCGAATTGAACCGGTGGTACCGGTCGAGCACGGCGGACAGCAGCTCCCGGGCCGAGATCTGCCCGCCGTGAACGGCGGCGGCCTGATCGGCCGCACTCCGCAACGTGATGTCCATCGTCACCCCACGTCGCGGCGGGTGAACATCGCCATACCGCCGACGAAGGTGGTGAGACCGATCAGTGTGAGCACCACGAGCGCCGTCATCCCCTGATGGCCGCCGGGGAGGTGGGTGACGTGGCGGAGCGGCGACACGTTGAGCGCCACGTCGGGCAGGCGGACGAGCTCACCGAACAGGAACACGAACGCGGTGACCGCGAACGCCACCCAGACACCGAGCGTGTACTCCTTCGCCATGCCATAGAGCAGCACGCCGATGCCGGCCACCGCCCACAGGGCCGGGGTGCGGGCCAATGCGGCCTCGAGCACGCCGCCGACGTCGGTCATCCGACCGGTGATCGCCCCGTCGGCCGCCAGCACCGAGAGCCCGGCGACCACCATGAACACTGGTGCCGCAAGAAGCGAGAGAAGGAGGTGGGCACCCAGCCAGCTGGTGCGGGACACATGACCAGCCAACACAGGTTCGGCACGACCCGCCAACTCCTCACCCCGGGGTCGCAGCATGGACTGAATCACGCCCGCCGCAGCGATCAAAGCGACCAACGACAGGATGAACGTGATGAAGCCCTCGCGGACGGCGTCGCCGCTCATGCCCATCTGTTCGAGCACCTCGCGCATCGATTCCATCTCGTCGACGAACGACTCGATCTCGCTCAGCACCGACCCGAAGGTGGCACCCATGAACGCGATGCCGACGCACCACCAGGCCAACGTCGTCCGCTGCAACCGCCAGGCCAGACCGAAGGCCGACAGCAGCGATCGAGGGGCGGTGGGCGGCCCGGGCCGCTGGTCGATCAGACCGGCGCCGACGTCGCGGCGCATAACCAGTGCGATGGCGCCGCCGAACGCAACAGCGATGGCGGCGACGAGCACCATCAGCGGCCAAAGCACGGTGGCGCCGAACGGGTTGATGGCCTGTGACCAGCCGATCGGTGAGAAGTACGACAGGCCGTTGTCCTGGACGTCGCCAACCGCCCGGAGTGCGAACGCGACGGCGATCACGGCCAGCGAAGCACCGGTGGCGGCTCTCCCGTATTCGAAGACCTGCACCCAGATCAGCGCCACGGCGGCGAACACCAGCCCGCACAGTCCGAGGGCCGTGCCGAACAGGAAGGACTGGCCCGGGTCGAGGCCATCCGCGCTGAACACGGCGGTGGTCACGAGCGCGATCACCAGGTTCGCCACCACGGCCACGATGCTCACGGCCGCGATCGAACTCCACGGTCCGACGGCCGCGGCCCGCACCAGCTCCGCCCGACCCGACTCCTCCTCGGCCCGCGTGTGACGGCCGATGAGCAGCACGTTCATCAACCCGATGATGGCGAAGGTGAACGCGCCGATCTCGAAGGCGTAGCGCCCGCCGAAGGTGTCGAGTGCGTCGGGCGGCCCATTCATGGCCACCGACGCCCCGCTGTTGCCGACCAGCACGGCCTGCTGTGTCAGCACCGCCTCAGGGGACACCCCCTGGGCCTCGGCCTCGGTGTCGGTCACGGCCCGGATCGAGATGGGTGTGATAACGACGAGGAAGCACACACCGATCAGCCACAGCGGCAGCTTGATCCGGTCGAGCCGCAGGATCAGCCGGAGCAGGTGCCTCGTCCCGGCGAAGCCGGTGGTCACCGGCCGGCCGTCGAGTCGATCGTCGGCGAATCGCCGGTGGGCGAGTCGATTGCGGAGGAGCCTGTGGGCGAGTCGATTGCGGAGGAGCCTGTGGGCGAGTCGATTGCATAGTGGCGCATGAACAGCTCCTCCAGCGTCGGTGGCTGACTCTCCAGCGCCTCGATGCCGAGCGCGGACAGCGCCGCCATGACCGAGCCGAGGCTGTCGTTGGCCACCGAGAAGGAGGCCCGGTGGTGGTTGTGACCGAGGAAGTCGGTGACACCCTCGTGGTCGGCGATCGCCCCGATCGGTTCCGCAGTGGTGGCGCCGATC
>JAOUGG010000791.1 GCA_029857855.1 Acidimicrobiia bacterium
GGTGTACCTTCAGCACCATGGTGAGATCCTCGGCGCCGGTGTAGTCCGTGAGCCGGCACCGGTTGGTCGTGCCGACCTCGACCAGTTCGGCCCCCGACTGGGCCATCACGTCGGGAATGCGGAAGCCGCCGCCGATCTCGACCAGCTCGCCTCGGCCGACCGCCACCCGGCGACCGGACGCAAGGGCGGCCATCACCAGCAGAACGGCCGAGGCACAGTTGTTCACGACCATGGCCGCCTCGGCTCCGCAGGCGGTGGCCAGGGTGTCACCGACGGTCTTCTGGCGGCTACCCCGCTGGCCCGTGGCGAGGGACAATTCGAGATTCGAGTAGGTGGGATCGACGGCCACCGACACCGGCGCTCGTCCCAGATTGGTATGCAACAGCACGCCGGTGGCGTTGACGACCGGCTGTAACATCCGCCGTTTGCGCTCCTCGGCGAGGGCGTCGGCCTGCTCGTGGTGTCCCTGGGCGATGGCGTCGCGTGCCACCTCGACGAGGACCGGGTGTGGCAGGCCGTGGTTGCGGAGGGAGCGGGCCAACTGATCGACCGACGGTGGGCGAGTCACGTCTTCACACTACCCCGGGCTCACGAGCCCGCGGCCGTGGCGCCGTGCGCCCTGATCCGATCCGTCGTGGGCTGCCCGAAGGGGCCGCCGTCGGCCCCAGTCGGCTCTGATGGGCGTTGTTTCGGCGTTGTGGGGCGGCAAACTGCACCGGCTTGGCCCGTGGTCCCGGTAGAATAGACCATGATGTTGTTCAGGTCGGCAAGGGGCGTTGCTGCATCGGTGGCTGTTGTCTTTGTCGCCGAGCTGCTCGTGTTCGTGGCTGTGTCGGGTCGCATCGGCCTTCTCGCCACCGCGGTGATCACGCTGGTCGCCTCGGTCGTCGGGGTGGGTCGGCTGGTTCGAATCGCTCCCGCGGCGATCGTCCGATCGTTCCAGGATCTGTCCGACGCCGCCATCGGGCGCCCGTCTCCCGGTCCGTCGGTCGATCTGGCTGTGGCCGACCGGGCGCTCCATGTCGCCGCCGCACTTCTGCTGGCATTTCCCGGGCTGCTGACCGGCGCCATTGGATCCGTGTTGTTTGTTGGGCCAGTGAGGAGGCTGCTCGCCCCCTCACTGGGATCGAGGCTGTCCGGCCTCCTACCTGCTGGGGCCCTCGACGGTCGCAGCTTTGTGTATCGGCGTGCACCCGCTCGGGATGTCGTCGATGCCACCGCAACCGTAAAGGACCCCGCCCGCCCTCCGGCGTCGCCGGCCGACCGTGCACAAGCCCAGGCGCAACTGCACGAGCTGCCGTGACGACCGGCCCGTAGATAGAGGAGTCGCAGTGTCGATCACCGAAGAACAAGTTCCGCTTCCACCCATCACTCCCGGTGTGGCCAGGGCGCTCAGCCCTCTGGTTCGGCGAATCGCCGCCGAGGGGTCCGATGGCGAGCCCGGCCTCAACACCTATCTGGTCGGTATCGATGAGATCGTGATCGTCGATCCCGGCCCGATGGACGACGGCCACCTCGACGTGCTGTGTGGGTGCGGAGGCGACCGCATTCGGTGGATCGTGCTGACCGACACGAGCGAGCCATACTCGGCCGGCGCCCAGATGCTGAAGGAGCGCACCGGCGCCGAGTTGGTGGCCCCGCCCGGATTCGACGGGGCCGACCAGGTTCTTGGCGACGGCTACAAGATCGACGCCACCGAGTTCCGGATCACGGCTGTGGCGATCGACGACGGCTCCGACGGCAAGTTCTCGTTCGTTCTCGAGCAGGAGCGCACGCTGCTGTGCGGCGATCACATCGTCGACGACGCGGTGCCCGAGGCACTCCCGGCGAAGGTGAAGTCGTTCCGCATCAAATCCATGGCCCCCGGCCACGGACAGTACATCGAGGACGTCGGCGGCCTGTTCTAGCCCGCTGCCGCCAGCCCAAAATCGACATCGCGAAAAACCGCGCCCCCGAGCAATCGGTGGGCGCGGTTTCGAGTTTTCGGAAAGGATGCCGGTTGAGAAACCGGTGGGTTCAGGAGAACGACTGGCCGCAGCCGCAGGTGCGCTGGGCGTTGGGATTGTCGATGGAGAATCCCGTCTGCTGCAGCCCGTCCTTGTAGTCGAGTGTGGCCCCGGTGAGCAGTTGGGCGCTGGTCGGATCGACCACGACGGTGACGTCGCCGAAGGTGGTGGCCTGATCGCCGTCGTCGACCTCGCCGTCGAAGAACATCTCGTAGGAGAACCCGGAGCAGCCGCCGGGGCGGACCGCAACCCGAAGGGCGAGGGCCGGGTCGTCTTCCTGTTCGAGCAGTTCCTTGACCTTGGTCGCTGCGGCGTCGGTAACGGTCAACATGTGCCGGGGCTCCTCTGTGTGGGCCGACGGGCCCGTCGGCTTTCGTTCCGGTTCGATTCTACCGTCGATCGGTTGTACCCGATCAATCTCGACCTGGTGGAAGGTCGAAGTATTCCGCGGGGTTGCAGCGCAACGGGACAAGGCCAAAACCACCGGGCCAAAACCACCGATCGGCC
>JAOUGG010000792.1 GCA_029857855.1 Acidimicrobiia bacterium
CACCATTTCCGAGTATACCGATTGGATACCCGCCGAGAGTGCTTCACCGAACCGCTCGAAGAAGGGGCGGTACGCCGTGACGCTCTGGGCGGTCCAGACCGAACGGGTGACCGCGGAGACCTTCGTGTTGGGCGGCAGCGTCACCCCGACCGCTTGACCGACGTGGAGTTCGGCGACCCGGACCAGATCGTCGAGGGCGATACGAACCGCCGGGTCGACGTTTGGTTCCGAGCCGCCGTCGGACGCGATCGACGTCGCCATGTCGGACGCCGCCTTCCACGGATCGGCGCCGGCCATACCTCCGAGCAGGGCGTTGAAGTCGAAAAACGGGAACTGGCCGCCGGGTGGATTACTACTGGTCACACAGGCATCGTAGAGGGGTGCAAGCGATTCTGGTAACCGGTGCCGCCGGGGCTGTGGGTCGACGAGTGCTGAATCTGCTCGTTGAAAGTCCCGACGTGAAGCGGATCGTCGCCGCGGATCGAGTTCGGATCGAGGGTCCCGACGAGTCCGAAACATCCGGGGCGACGATCGAACGTGTCGAGGCCGATCTGCTGGAAGCCGACCTGGCGGCGATCGTGGATGACGTCGACGTCATCGTCCACCTGGCCGAGGATCGAAGCCGTGATGCCGATGCCGGGACGGCGAGGTCCGTACTTGAGCGCCTGCTCGATGCGGCATCGTCGGGTTCGGTCTCGCAGTTCGTGCTCCTGTCGTCGGCCCTCGTCTACGGCGCCCACGGCGACAACCCGGTACCCATCACCGAGGGACAGCCGCTGCGTCCGTCGAATCTGGCGCACGCCCAGTTGAAGGCCGATCTGGAGGCGCTGGCCACCACCTGGGCGCGGAGCAGCGGAGTCCGTCTCACCGTGTTGCGGCCTGCGGTGGCACTGTCGGAGGGGGATGGAAGCTGGATCGGTTCGGGCCTACGGGCCGCCATGGTGGTCCGGCCAGAGCAGGTCGATCCGCCGGTGCAGTTTCTCCATCACGACGACCTGGCCCGGGCTGTCGTCCACGTGGTCGACAAGCGGCTGGAGGGCGTGTACAACGTCGCCTCCGACGGCTGGATCGGCGCCGACGCCTTCCGGGCGCTGCGGGGCGAGACCGAGGTTCGCCTGCCCGAGCGGGCGGGCCGGCTACGCCACCGGGCGGCCATGATGTTCGCCGACCGTTCGCTCCTCGAGGGGCTGCAACCCTACATCACGCATCCCTGGGTGGTGGCGACCGACAAGCTGCGGGCGACGGGCTGGACGCCGGAGTACACGAGCGAGGAGGTCTACATCCTCGGGACGTCGGCACCGCTGCTGAACTCGCTGGGTCCGCAGAAGCGTCAGGAGTTGGCGTTGGGTTTGGCCGGTGCCGCAGGCGCCGCGGCTCTGGGTGCCGCCGTCTGGGCCGCCCGGCGGCTCACGCGCTGAGCCCGATCAACCTTTGGCGGTGACCGGGGCCGGACGCACGCTCACCGACTCGGTGGTGCCGTCGCGCTCGATGACAACCTCGGCCTCGACGTCGGTTCCGAAACCGCGAACCAGGTGCACGAGGTGATCGGGGCTCTCGACCACCTGGCCGTCGATGGACACGATCACGTCGTCGGCCATCAGGGCCCCGGAGGCGGGCCCCGGGGTCACGACGTTGATCACGCGGGTGCGTCCCTCGGTGTCGGGCCCTGCTTCGATGCCGAGCCAGACGGCCGCCGGCGACCCGATATCCATCATCGAATGGGCCACCGCCATCACCGTCGTCATCGGTATGGCGGCCGCCGTCGGTTCGAGCGTCGAGATCGCCATACCGATGACGGCGCCGTCGCCATCGACGATGGCCGAGCCGGGGGCCGTCGCCGATGAGCGGAGCGAAGTGGTGAAGGCGTCGTAGCAGTTCCGGTTGAGCGAGGTCTTCACCGGTTGATTCAGCGCGGCGACCACTCCGCTGCGACCCCCCTCGCCGGCCGTCTCCTGAGCGCTCGTCCCGAGGCCGACCGAGATCCTGGTGCCCGGCTCCGGCTCCGCCGCTGCGATCGTCGACGACAGAAGGTCCTCGGACAGCGGTTCGTCGGTCTGCAGCACGGCGACGTCGGTGTACGGATCGGCCATGGCCACCGACGCCGGCGACCACCGCCCGGCCACCCGCAGCCAGAGCCTGTCCCGTCCGCTGACAGCGGCGGCGCTGGTGACGACCATCCCGTCGTGGATGAGATAGGAGGCGAGTCGGGCATCGACGTTGGGTGACGCGAACACGCCGGAGGTCCGCAGCAGGACTTCGTCGGCGGTCGGTACGGATGACTTCGCGGCCGACCACAGTTCGAGATCGGAGCCCGACGACGCCGGTGGCACCACCTGCAGCGAGGTGGGGGTCGGCACGGACGTCACGGTGGTCGTTGGCTGCCCGTCGAGGCTCGATGTCGAACCCGTATCGATGGGCGGCTGACCGATGGCCGCTTCGGCCAGGTCGCTGTCAGCCACTCCGACGCCGCGGTCGCTCAGAACGGAAAGGCCTCCGACCGACAGCGCCAAGA
>JAOUGG010000084.1 GCA_029857855.1 Acidimicrobiia bacterium
CGGGGCCAACGAGAGTTCCAACGTCCACCTCATCAACAACGTCGTCTACGAGAACTCCTTCTGGAGCCCCAACAACGGAAGCGGCATCTCCTTCTTCCACCAGCGCAACCACGGCCAGGGCGCCGACTACGGCCAGTATCACGACGTGGTCATCGGCAACCGGGTGTTCCGCAACGAGAACAAGGTCAACTCCAAGTTCCAGGCCGAAAAGGGCATTCAGATCAAGACCGACGGCAACGGGATCATCATCGATTCCAACAAGACCAGCGGCTACAGCGGCCGAACCCTGATCGCCAACAACCTGGCGTACGACAACGGCGGCCGCGGCATCATCGCATACGACTCGAACCGGATCGACATCCTGTTCAACACCACCTATCACAACGTCCGCACCCAGGATCTGATCGGCGAGGGCGCGGAGCTGACGGCCTCCAAGGTGAACGACGTTCGGATCGAGCACAACATCGCCTGGGCCCGCCCCGGCAAACGGGCGCTGAGTTACAGCACGGCCACGAACTCCAGCACCAATGGCAACGTCCTCGTCACCGACAACTCGGCCAGCGTGGCATTCGGGAACGACACCGTGTTGACCGGCAACCCCGGGCTGCGAAACCCGTCGACAAACGCCGGCTCAGCCGACTTCCGTCCTTCCTCGGGCGGCGGACTGATCGGCAAGGCCGCCGCCACGGGCACGGTACCCCGCGACATCGTCGGCACGTCTCGCAGCGGCAGCGTGGAGCCGGGTGCCTTCGAAGCCGAAGCCTCCTCGGGGCGCTGACCGAGCCGATCGATCCGATCGATTCCCGGACTGATCGGCCCTACAGGTCGGCCACGGTGGCTTCGATCAGCCAGTCGACGACGGCCTTGAGCGCCTGCTCACGACTGGATCCCTCCTCGAGGGCGGCATAGTAGACCGCCCGCTGGTGGTCGGAGCTGGTGCCCCGCTGGAGGATCGTTCGGCTGTGCAGCAGTTCGTCGACGCAGTCGAACGCCTCGGCCTCGGGCATGACCATCTCGATCAGCTCCTCGAGCAACGCCGAATAGGGCACGTTGGCCCCGATACCGAAGTCGATCAGGCCCTCGTCGGCCCCATAGCGCTGGGCCCGCCAGCGGTTCTCGTCGATCAACATGTTGGCGTAGGTCCGCCACCGCTGATTCGATCGCCGAAGTCGCTGCAACATGCCGGTGAGACAAAGGTAGAGCGCAGCGACCGCTATGCCGTCGTTCAGGTAGGTGCACACGTCGGCCACACGCATCTCGATCGTCGGGAAGCGGCCGTGGGGCCGGATGTCCCACCAGATCTTCGATGAGTCCTCGATCGCGCCGGCGTTGGTGAGGGCGGCCAGGTGGCGTTCGTAATCGCTCCACGAGTCGAAGCGCTCTGGAAGCCCGGTTCGGGGCAACTCGTCGAACACCGACAGGCGGTAGCACTTCAGGCCCGTGTCATGGCCCTCCCAGAACGGCGACGAGGTGGACAACACCAACAGGTGGGGCAGGAAGTAGGCGAGCTGACCGAGCATGTCGATGCGGTGCTCGCGATCCTCGACCCCTACGTGCACGTGCATTCCGCAGATGACCATACGCCGGGCCACCTCCTGCAGGTCGTTGGCCAGGGTCGAGTATCGCTCGGCGTCCGTGTGTTTGAGCTTCCTGGCAATGGCCGTCGGATGGGTCGAGGAGGCGATGAAGGCCAGACCTCGTGTGTTGGCTGCATCGCCGACTGCCGTCCGCAACTGCCGAAGGCAGTCCTTGAGCTGTGGTATCGATTCGCAGACGCCGGTTCCGACCTCGACCTGGGCCCGAAGAAACTCGGGTGTGGCGAAGCCGACCTCGGGACCGATGCAACTTTTCACCGATTCAATGACTGCGGCCTGGGCACCGGTGTCGGACACCAGCTCGCCCGTCGTCGGGTCGACGAGCAGGTACTCCTCCTCGATGCCGATGGTGAACGGCGCATGGTGACTGCGCATGACTGCCGACCTGTCCTTCGCCGCGCTCATGTAGTCAGAGTAGGGCGCGATTCCGGTGAACAGCCAGTCGTTGCGCCCGCTAGGAGCGACGCCGCCGCTGGTAGAGGGTGACGCTCTGCTTCACCGGAACGAGATCACGGCGATACTGGCGGTGGGTGCTGGCCACCGCCTCATCGGCATCGGCTTTCAGCTGATCGATCTGTTCGTGGAGCGCGGCCACCTCGGCCTCGAGCTCCAGCACACGCTTGACCCCGGCAAGATTGAGGCCCTGCTCGGTCAGCTCCTGAATACGTTGCAGATCGGCGATGTCCTGATCGCTGTAGCGGCGGCTGCCACCGCCGGTCCGGGCCGGCTCCACCAGGCCCTTCCGCTCGTAGATCCGCAGGGTTTGAGGGTGGCATCCGGCCAGCTCGGCCGCGACCGAGATGACATACACGGCTCGGCTGGAGAACTCCGCCGTCTGGTTGTCGTTGGCCATGATCTCGTCCCCTTTCCGCTGGTGGTGGGTTTAGTGATGCCTTCGCCGGTCGGTCATCCGGCGCTCGTCAGATGGTCGCGAGGTGAAGCGGTGGTGGCCGCCCCGAACGCCTCGACCGCGGCCCGCTGCTCCTCCGAGAGTTCGGAGGGAACATCGACCTTCACCGTCACGAGAAGGTCGCCGGTCGACTTCTTGGTTGCGACGCCTCGCCCCTTGACCCGGAAGGTCTTGCCCGAGGGCGTGGCCGGGGGGATCTTGAGCGTGACGGTGGATCCGTCGAGCGTCGGAACGGTGATTCTGCCGCCGAGGGTGGCCTCGGCGAAGGTGATCGGCACGTCGATCGTGAGGTTGTCCCCCTTACGGCCGAACAGTTCGTGATTGCCGACCCGGACGACCACGTAGAGATCGCCGGCCGGGCCGCCATTCCGACCCGGCGCACCCCGACCCTTCAGCCGGATGCGTTGCCCGGTCTTCACGCCGGCCGGAATTCGGACCTTCACCTGGCGGGGTTTCCGCTCGATGCCGCTTCCCCGACACGTCGGGCACGGCGTGGTCACGACCCGGCCGCGACCACCGCAACGGGGACAGGGCTGGCTCAGCGAGAAGAATCCCTGATTGTCATCGAGCACGCCGCGGCCGTGGCATTGATCGCAGATCTCCGGCGAGGTGCCGGGGGCGGCGCCGGAGCCGTGGCAGGTGTCGCAGGCGGCGTCGGAGGTCAGGTGCACGGAGGTGGTCACACCTTTGACGGCCTCGTCGAAACTCAGCGTCAAATCGGCTTCGAGGTCGTCACCCTTGCGGGGACCGGTACCGGGACCGGGGCCGCCGCGAGTGGCTCGACCGGCGCCGAACAGACCACCGAGTATGTCGGAGAGGTTTCCCGAATCGAAGTCGAAGCCGGCGCCACCGGCACCGCCACCGCCACCGGAACCCGCGCCACCGAACGGATTGCCGCCACGACCGCCGCCGCCGAACATCCCGGCGGCCGGACCGTACTTGCGGATCTGGTCGTACTCGGCTCGCGTCTTGGCATCGCTCAGCACGTCGTAGGCCTCTGAGACCTCCTTGAACCTCTCCTCGGCGCCCTTGTCGTCGGGATTGGCGTCAGGATGATACCGACGGGCCAGCTTGCGGTAGGCCTTGGTCAGCTCCTTTTCGGAGACGTCGGAGGAGACGCCCAGTATTTTGTAGAAGTCCTTTTCGAGCCAATCATGTTGCGACATCGTGCTGTCGTACTTCTCCTAGATGAATCAAAAGCCGGAGTGCCCGACGTTTCGGACAACGGCCGAAACTCGTGCCTGCCTGAGTTTGGCCCCGGGCCAAACTCAAGCCAGACGAGCTTCGCTCGTCTAGCCCCGGACCCGGACCATGGCCGGTCGGACGACGCGGCCTTTCCATGAATAACCGGCCCGCATTACCTCGGCCACGACCGGCCCAGTCTCGCCTCCCTTGCCTTCCTCGTGCATCACGGCTTCGTGAAGATTGGGGTCGAAGGGGGTCTCGGCGGGATCGATTCGCTCGAGACCCTGCTTGGCCAGTGCCTCGAGCAGCGTGGTCCGCATCGGGGCCACGTCCTCGACACCACTCGACAGCGCACCGTCGAAGGCGTCGAGCACGGGCAGCATCTCACCGATGAGACCCTCGTTGGCCCGCTCCCGGGCCTCGGTCTCGCGTTTGGTGACCTGCTTGCGATAGTTCTCGAACTCGGCCTGGATCCGCCGAGAGGTTTCCAGGTATTGGTCCCGCTCGACGGTCACCCGTTCGAGATCCGAGACCAGACCTTCGACCGACAGTTCACCTTCGGCCTCGTCCGAGGAGTCGGGCCGTGGGTCGCCGTCGACGACGTAGGCCTCGTCGCCTGATGAAGCGCTTGCGCCGCCGGGACTGCCGTTGACATCGGGGCTCTGAGCCGCCCCCGGGTCGGGAGCCGGATCGGCGGCCGCTTGATCGGCGACGTCGTCCGGCCCCGGGTCGGGGCCTCTCATGGAGCCTTGCTCAGCGTTGACCTCGCTCACGCGTCGTCCTCGGTATCGTCCTCATCGACGATCTCGGCGTCGACGACCTCATCGTCGTCGGGCGCCGAGCCATCGCCGGCCGAGCCCTGGGCACCCTCGGCGTTGGCTGCGGCCGATGCCTGCTCGTAGAGCTTGGTCGACACGGTCTGGCTGGCGGTCACGAGCTTCTCGGTGGAGTCCTTGATGGCTTCGATGTCGTCACCATCGAGGGCGGTCTTGACCTCGGCCAGGGCTTCCTCCACCGACTTCTTCTCGTCGTCGGGGATCTTGTCGCCCTGGTCGGCCAGGAGCTTCTGGGTCTGGTAGACGAGCGAGTCGGCGTTGTTGCGGATCTCCGCCTCCTCCCGACGCTTGCGGTCGTCCTCGGCGTGAGCCTCGGCGTCCTTGACCATCTGGGTGATCTCGTCATCCGACAGGTTGGACTGGCCGGTGATCGTGATCGACTGCTCCTTCTGCGTGGCCCGGTCGAGGGCGGAGACGTGCACGATGCCGTTGGCGTCGATGTCGAACGTGACCTCGATCTGGGGCACACCCCGAGGGGCGGGTGGCAGATCGACCAGCTCGAACTTGCCGAGGGTCTTGTTGTACATCGCCATGTCCCGCTCACCCTGGAGTACGTGGATCTGCACCGACGGCTGGTTGTCGTCGGCCGTGGAGAAGACCTCGCTCTTGCGGGTGGGGATGGTGGTGTTGCGCTCGATGAGCTTGTGCATGACGCCACCCTTGGTCTCGATGCCGAGTGACAGCGGGGTCACGTCGAGCAGGAGGACGTCCTTGACGTCGCCCTTCAACACACCGGCCTGGATGGCGGCACCGATGGCGACAACCTCGTCGGGATTGACGGTCTTGTTGGCCTCTTTGCCCGTCATCGACTCGACCAGCTCGGTCACCGCCGGCATCCGGGTCGAGCCACCGACCAGGATGACATGGTCGATCTCGGCCTGCTTCTTGCCCGCGTCGGCCAGGGCCTGCTCGACCGGGGCCTTGATCCGCTTGAGCAGATCGGCGGTCAGCTCCTCGAACTTGGCCCGGGACAGGTTCAGCTCGAGGTGGAGGGGGCCATCCGCGGTGGCGGTGACGAACGGCAGGTTGATGTTGGTCGACATGACCTGTGACAGCTCGATCTTGGCCTTCTCAGCCGCTTCCTTGAGCCGCTGGGCCGCCATCTTGTCGGAGCCGAGGTCGACACCGTTGGAGTTCTTGAACTCGGTCACCATCCAGTCGATGATTGCCTGGTCCCAGTCGTCGCCACCGAGTTCGGTGTCACCGGAGGTCGACTTGACCTCGAACACACCGTCGCCGATCTCGAGGATGGAGACGTCGAAGGTACCGCCGCCGAGGTCGAAGACCAGGATGGTCTGATCGTCCTCGCCGCCCTTGTCGAGGCCGTACGCCAGGGCGGCCGCGGTGGGCTCGTTGATGATGCGCAACACGTTGAGACCGGCGATGGTGCCCGCCTCCTTGGTGGCGGTCCGCTGGGCGTCGTCGAAGTAGGCGGGAACGGTGATGACGGCGTCGGTCACCGTGTCACCCAGATAGGCCTCGGCGTCGCGCTTCAGCTTCATGAGCGTGCGGGCACTGATCTCCTGGGAGGTGTAGGACTTTCCGTCGATCTCGGTACTCCACTTGGTGCCCATGTGGCGCTTGACGGAACGAATGGTGCGATCGGGGTTGGTGATGGCCTGACGCTTGGCCACTTCGCCGACGAGGACCTCGCCGCCGTCCTTCGAGAAGGCGACAACGGACGGGGTGGTGCGGGATCCTTCGGCGTTGGGAATCACGACCGGGTCGCCGGCCTCGAGGACCGACACCACCGAGTTCGTGGTTCCGAGGTCAATTCCAACGGCTTTTGCCATGTTGTTTCAAGCTCCTGTTTGGCTGTGGTTCGTTTGCGGGACCGGGGGCGATAGGGGGTCGATCACCCTCGTCGGGCCTATTGAATCAGGGATGTGGCTTCCATGCTACAGAGTTGAGTGTACCGTTATCAACTTTTCTTCACCATATCTTTGAAGAAGCACGCAGCCGGATCGGCAGCGTCAGTCGTGGGCACCGGATCGATGGCAACGCCACCCAACTCGGCCCGTTGCAGAGAGGCGCGCTAGGCTTGTCCCTCACCGCGTCAAGCCACAGATCCGGAAGGGACCAGGGGGCTGAACCGGCCGGTGAAATCTGAGGCGCGACAGGAGTTGCTGTGGCCGATCAAACCGAAACCCAACAGGGCTGGTTGACCGAAGAGGACATCGTCACCGTGCGCGGCCGCGTGCCCATCGTGTACGTCGAGGCCGTCCCGGTTCGGGTCGATGATCACGGCGAAGTGACCCGGGTCGGGCTGCTGCTGCGGGCGATGCCCGACGGCACCATCAGCCGCAGTGTGGTCAGCGGTCGCATCCTGTTCGGTGAACGGCTCCGCGACGCTTTGATCCGCAACATCGAAAAGGACCTCGGCTCGCTCGCCCTCCCGAAGATCCCGGTACACCCGTCGCCCTGCACGGTGGTCGAATACTTCCCGGACGGTGACGTGTCCGGCTTCACCGACCCCCGGCAGCACGCCGTCAGCCTGGTCTACGTCGTTCCGGTCGAGGGCATCTGCGAACCGTCGCAGGTCACCCTCGACATCGCCTGGCTCACCCCCGACGAGGCCGACAGCGACGAGGTCCGAGCCGAGATGACCTCGGGCCAGGACCGCCTCCTTCGCCTCGCCCTCGCTCACGCCGGCTGTTTACCGTAGCGACACCGGCTACCCTGTCTGCCTGGTCTCAACGACGAGCCCTCCGCAACGACCAAGCAAGCAACAGGAGCAGATATGAAGGTCGCAATTCTGACCGGTGGCGGCGACGTACCGGGCCTCAATCCGTGCATCAAGGCGGCCGTCAACCGAGTGGTCGACGCCGGGTCGGAGATCATCGGCATTCGTCGCGGCTGGGGAGGGCTCGTGGCCTGCAACCCGGCCGATCCCGACACCCTGGCCGCCAACACCATGCCGCTCGACACGGCTCGTGTCCGCACCGTCGACCGCACCGGTGGCACCTTCCTCCACACCTCCCGCACCAATCCCGGTCGGGTCAAGGGCTCCGAGGTTCCCGACTTCCTACGCGCTGGCGCACCCGATCGGTTCACCGGTGACGGGCCCCATGATCTCACCGCCCATGTCCTGTCGGTCCTGGAGACCCTCGGCGTCGATGCGCTGCTGCCGATCGGCGGCGACGACACCCTGTCCTACGGGCTGCGCATGCACAACGAGGGTGTGCCCGTCATCGCCATCCCCAAGACGATGGACAACGACGTGCACGGCACCGACTACTGCATCGGATTCTCCACCGCAGTGACCCGGGGTGTGGAGTTCATTCACAACCTGCGCACGTCCACCGGGTCGCATGAGCGGATCGCCATCGTCGAGCTGTTCGGCCGCTACTCGGGTGAGACGTCGCTGATCACGGCCTACCTCTCGGGGGTCGATCGGGCGCTCATCTCGGAGGTGCCGTTCGACATCGACGCGCTGGCCGACATGGTCATGGCCGACAAGGCGGCCAACCCGTCGCACTACGCCATGATCACGGTGTCGGAAGGGGCAACCCTGAAGGGCGGCGACGTTCATCTTTCGGGCGAGGCCGACGCCTACGGCCACCGCAAGCTCGGCGGCATCGGCCGCACCCTCGGCGAATTGCTGAAGGACGCAACCGGCGAGGGCATCATCCTGCAAGAGGTGGCCTATCTCATGCGCTCGGGCCGCCCCGACAGCCTCGACCTGATGGTGGCCACCAACTACGCCGTCATGGCCGCCGACCTCGCGCTGGACGGTTCGTCGGGCCGCATGGTGGCACTCCGCTCGGGCACCTACACCAACGTGCCGATCAGCGTGACCGGCGAGGGCGTGAAGCGGGTCGACATCGACGAACTGTAC
>JAOUGG010000794.1 GCA_029857855.1 Acidimicrobiia bacterium
CCACCGTGAGACCCCCGAAACCGCAGTCGAACATGCCGATCGGGCGTGCGGTGTCGGACGGCGGCGTCGGGTCCGGCGACGGTGGGGCGGGTCGGGAGGGGGGCTCGGTCGTCATGCGAAGTCGGCGATCGGTCGAAAACCGGTTCGGGTCGGCTCGACGGTGGGCCGGGCATCTTTGCCCGGCATCGGGTGTGCAAGTCTAGGTTAGAAGGCCGGCCGAGGTGAGGAGACGATCCCGAACACTGGATCGGCGCTGCAGCGTGTCCTAGCCTGACGTTCAGATCTTGGGTGGTGACCACGCAGAGCGGCCGGGCAACGAGCTCGGCCGCTCGTCGGTTTTGCCGGGTCGGCTAGCGGGCGATCGTCGGCACCGTGGCCAGGTCGGGCCTCCAGTCCCGCCCGACGAGCGAGATGTGATTCACGGTGCAGTGCCGCTCCAGGAAGCCGGCCTCGCAATAGCACAGATAGAAACGCCAGAGGCGATGGAAACGTTCGTCGAGTCCGAGGCCGTCGAGGTCGGCCTGGTGGTCCTCGAACCGCTGCCGCCATCGTCGCAGCGTCTCGGCGTAGTGGGCCGAGAAGTCGTTGAACCCGATGAGCTGAAGGCGGGTCGCCGATGACACGGCGTCGAGCACCGCACCGATCGAAGGCAGGTAGCCGCCGGGAAAGACGAACCTCCGGATGAAGTCCTCGGTGTTCTTGGTCCGCTGGTAGCGGCGGCCGGGAACGCAGATCGCCTGGAGGACCGCGACACCGTCGGGCTTCAGGCAGTTCTCGATGGTGGAGAAGAACCGACGGTAGTCCCGCCAGTCGACGGCCTCGATCATCTCGACCGACACGACCCGATCGTAGGAGCCGCTGAGGTCACGCCAGTCGCTGTCGATCACGGTGACCCGATCGCTCAGCCCGGCATCGGCGATCCGACGTCGAGCCAGCCGCAACTGCTCGTCGGAGATCGTCGTGGTCGTAACCCGGCAGCCGGTTCGTTCCGCCGCCCGGATGGCCATGCCGCCCCAGCCGGTGCCGATCTCCAGCAGATGGTGGCCGGCGTCGAGTCCCAGGGCGTCGATCACCATGTCGTATTTGTGCAGACTCGCTTCCTCGAGCGTTGCATCGGGCTGCGGGAAGACGGCAGACGAGTAGGTCATCGTCTCGTCGAGGAACAGGGCGAAGAAGTGGTTGCCGAGGTCGTAGTGGGCCGCGATCTGCTCTTTGTTGCCCTGGCGATCCGATCGAGGGAGTATCCGGCGGATCCGGTCCGCCACGGGCGCGACGACGCGGCTGACACGATTGCGCACCTCGTCGACCGGGCGGATGTTGGCGATGACCAACCGGATGACGGCCACGGGGTCAGGACTGGTCCACCATCCTTCGATGTAGCCCCGACCGAAGCCGATCGAGCCTTCGGCCAGCACGGCCGTCCACGCCCGCTGGTCGTGGATCTCCATGGTGGCCTCGCGGGCGCCATCCGCTTCCGTGTCGGTTCCCGGCAACGCCCCGTAGTGGGCGGTGGTTCCGGTCGTGTGGTCGACAACCGATAGTCGGCCGACCGACATCCGACCGAGAAGTCGCTCGATGACCCGCTCGGCCACGCCGGCTCGAACGGCGGCGAGCGACCACGAGGTTCGAGCCGAGCGGGCCATCAGGGCTTCCGTGCTGATCCGATTTGGCGTCTGTTCGGTGTCAAGTAGATCCACGGCTCTTGCTCCTTTTCGGGTGGGGGACGAAGGGGACGCCCTTGGCCAGTAGCCGAGCGGCCTGATGATGGATCCCGGCGCTGGTGCGGTAGGTGGGAAGTCCATCTCGTCGCAGGGTTTCGACCAGCCGTGCGCCGGTCGCCGTTTGTCGTTCCAGATTGATGCTGGTTTCGAGGACCAGGTCACCCGCATCGTCCGAAACCGAAACAGCGATGCCGAGCTTCGGTGCGTTCTCGTCCGATCCGGATCGACGTTCGGAGATGCGCAGGTGATAGGTCATATCCGCCGGTAGGAACGGCGAAACGTGAATGTTCTTGGGAAACGTCGCCTCGACGACGGTGAGGTCGGCGTCGCCATTCGCCGGATCGTCGCCCGCCAGCTCCACCACATAGTGGTGTCGCTCCTTCCAGGGCGTGTTCGTGACCTCCAGGACGGCGCCGATCGGACGGTCGTCGGAGCCGGCAGGCCAGATCAGATACAGCGAGATGGGGTTGAACAACCAACCCCACCGGCGAGGTTGGGTCAGGAAACGGATCTCTCCGACGGAGAGGCCCGGGTCGACCTCCCGCAACCGACGCCCGATCCAGGACCGGACCGTCTCGTCGGCGGGCCAGCCGTAGTCCCCGGCGACGATCCGGGCCGGGCGGAATCGGCCCGTCGACCAACTCCAGTGGAGGTCGGTCAGCGCCTCGGGATGATCCGGGTCGAACCAGACGTAGGAGACGTCGTAGGTGAATGCGTGAGCCGTGGGTGTGAATCGCCGGTGGAATACCGTACCCCGACACAGCGCAGGCGGGCCGGGCCTCATTCG
>JAOUGG010000793.1 GCA_029857855.1 Acidimicrobiia bacterium
GCCGGACCGACCGTGGTCGATCTGCTGGCCGCGCTTCGCTCGGTTCCCCGCGACGGCACCGACGCCCCGCCGTGGCGCACCTGGCTTCTCGACGGGATCGCCGACCGGCCGAACCACCACACCCGGGGCTGGCGAACGACGATCGCCGCCGACCGGAGTGTGGACCGAACCTTCCGGGCCGCCGAGCAGCGCATCCACTCGCTGATCGACGCCTGCGGGGATCGGGATCAGCTCGTTCACTCCGACCTGCTGCATCACAACGTGCTCGTCTCCCCCACCGCCGACGCCGTCACGGCTGTCTTCTCGTGGAAGTGCTCCACCTGGGGCGACGGCCTCTACGACCTGGCCTGGTGCACGTTCTGGGGCCGCTGGCATCGGACCATCGGCGCCCTCGATCTGTGGGACCGGGTGGTGCCGTCGCTCGACGGTGCCGACGCCGTCGACGTCGCCGCCCGCCATCACGTCTTCGAGCTGCACATCGGAGCGAACCACCTCGGCTGGTACGCCACCATCGGCGACGATGACGGCCTGTCCTGGACCGCCCGGCAACTCGACGAGCTTCTCGAACAGGGACCACGCTCCTACCCCGATTGATTCCGGCGGTTCTGGGGCCCGGTTTTGGTGGTCGACGACCGCCGGTTCGTGCGGTGGGTCACGGAGGATTCCCGGTTAGACGAAGTCCTTGTATTTGTCGAGGTGCCGGACCGGGGTCGAAAGGGCGTCGCGCCGGAACGGGTCGCCGAGTTCCTTGGTGCACATGATCTCGATGACCGTGGTCTCACCGCGGTTCATCTGGGCGTCGATGGCATCGGTCAGGGCTGCGCCGACGTTGTCGATCTTGTCGACCCGAACCCCCTTGGCCCCCATGGCTCGGGCGATTTCGGCGTAGTTCTCGCCGCCATCCAATTCCCCGGCCACGAAACGGCGGCCGTAGAAGTCGACCTGGTTCTTCTTCTCGGCCCCCCACTGCCGGTTGTGGAACACCACGGCGGTCACCGGGATGTTGTGGCGGACGGCGGTCATAACCTCGACCATCGACATGGCCCAGGCTCCATCACCGGCGTAGGACACGGCCGGCCGGTCGGGTGCCGCCTTCTTGGCCCCGATGATCGTCGGGAGGGCATAGCCACAGTTGCCCCAGCTCATGGGGGCGAAGAAGCTGCGGGGCTCCTCGAACCGCAGGTACGAGTTGGCCACCGAATTGATGTTGCCGATGTCGGTCGACACCATGACCCGGGGCGGCATCGCCCGCTCCAGCTCACGGAGGACCTGACGGGGGTGCAGCCAGTCGCCCGGTTCGGCGGCCGCCTCGTCGATCATCTCCATGCTGAAGTCGTCGCGCTCATGGGTCCAGGCGTCGAGCTCGTCCTCCCACACCTGCTTCTCCGCCGCGGTGCGGCTCGCCCGCTCGACCCTGGTGGCGTCACAGGCGAGTTCCCGGCCCTCGAGGCGGGCCGTCAGAGCCATTGCGGCGGCACCGGCGTCGCCGGCGATGCCGACGGTTATCGGCTTCACCAGACCGAGCATGGTGTGGTCGGCGTCGACCTGGATGATCTTGGCGTTCTCCGGCCAGTAGTCCAGGCCATGTTGGGGCAGGGTGCCGAACGGTCCGAGGCGGGTGCCCAACGCCAGGACCACGTCGGCCTGGCTGATCAGCTTCATGGCGGCCTTCGATCCCTGGTAGCCGAGCGGCCCGCACCACTGGGGGTGCGACGCCGGGAACGAGTCGTTGTGCAGATACGAGTTGACGACCGGGCACCCCAGCCGCTCGGCCAGGGCCACCGCCTCGGCCATGGCGTCGCCCATCACCACGCCGCCGCCGGAGATCATCACGGGAAACTCGGCCTCGGCCAGCAGGTCGGCTGCGGCGTTGAGGCTGGCGTCGCCGCCCGGGCCGCGGTCGACCCGCATCGGTTGGGGAACGGTCACGTCGATGTCGCCGTAGAACCGGTCGCGGGGGATGTTGAGCTGGGTCGGACCCATCTCCGACATCGCCCGGTCGAAGCAGCGGGCGGTGATCTCGGCCATCCGCTTCTCGTTGTTGACGTGGCCCTGGTACTTGGTGAACTCTTCGAACATCGGGAGCTGGTTGGCCTCCTGGAAGCCCCCGAGGCCGATGCCCATGGTTCCCGTCTGGGGGGTCACGATCACCACCGGGGAGTGGGCCCAGAACGCGGCGGCGATGGCGGTCACACAGTTGGAGATGCCGGGACCGTTCTGCCCGATGACCACACCGTGACGCCCCGACACCCGGGCGTATCCGTCGGCCATGTGGGCCGCACCCTGCTCGTGCACCACCGGTACCAGCGTGATGCCGGCCGGGGCGAAGATGTCCATCGCGTCCATGAACGCGGAACCCATGATGCCGAAGATGTCGGTGACCCCGTTGGCCACCAGTGTCTCGACGAAGGCTTCGGACGGAGTCATTCGGGTCATGGGATGCAGCTCCTTGTTCGTGATGGTGGGTGTGTCGGGGTTTCGCCGTCGGTCAGCGCCGGCGGCGAGCGG
>JAOUGG010000795.1 GCA_029857855.1 Acidimicrobiia bacterium
GGACCGTAGTGCGAAGAAGACCACGGCTGCCGACGCCAGGCACACCACGCCGACGGCGACCGCCGGTTCGGCACCCACGACGACCGCCGCCAGCCCCAGCCAGGCCAACGACGTCAGATGCCAGGCGAAGCGCAGGATCCGGTCGATCACGTTGCGGGGATGGCCGACCACCCACTCCTGGGCCAGCAGGGGCCCCAGGACCACGCGCTCACCGAGTGCCGAGTGTAGGAACGCCAAGGCCACCAGACAGCCGGCTGCCGCCATCGATCCATTCATTTCGTCGACCTCATTCGCAAACCGCCTTTCGAGCACGAGTGGTGGTCAAGCTCCATACGCTACCGTATGGTCCCTGCTTCCATACGGTAGCGTATTGTGGAGCGGATGGCGAACTCGGGGCCGGTCGACGAATCGATGACACGGCAGCGTTGGACCGACGCAGCGCTGGCGGTCCTGGCGGTGGGTGGTATCGATGCCGTGAAGGTCGAAACCCTGGCCACCTCCCTTTCGGTGACCAAGGGCAGCTTCTACTGGCATTTCGCCGACCGGCAAGATCTCCTCACGGCGATGCTCGAGCGGTGGGAGGAGCGGGCGACGACCCGAATCATCGGCGAGATCGACGAAACGGTCAACGGCGACCCGATCGAGCCGCTCCGGAGGCTGGTGCACCTGGTGTTCCGTGCCGACCCGCCCGCCGGCCGGGTCGAGACCGCCATCCGGGCCTGGGCGACAACCGACGAGCTCGCCGCCAAGACCCTGCAACGCGTCGACGCCCGGCGACTCACGTACGTGGCCGGACTCCTCCGCCCGCTCGGCCACACACCGGCGTCGGCCCGCCGCCGGGCCCGGCTGCTCTACCGGGCCATGATCGGCGAGTTCCTGTGGCGCACGGCCGACGGCCCGGCCATCACCACATCCGACCTCGCCGATCTGGTCGATCTCCTCGCCTGGGTGAAACCGCCGGACGACGGCCGATAGGGTCCCATCATGACCACGTTCGAGCCGGCATGCCGTCAGACGGTGCCCACCCCGTGACCGGTGAGGCGATCGCCGACCACCTGACCAACATTCCCCACGCCGCGGCCCTCGGCCTGCGTTTCCACGACGTCACCGAACACTACGTGGAGATCAGCCTGCCGTATGACGAGAAACTGGTCGGCGATCCCGATACCGGAGTCATCCACGGCGGTGCCATCACGGCCCTTCTCGACAACGCCGCCGGATTCGCCGTTCGCGTACCCGGTGAGGAAGCGGAGCCGATCGCCATCGCCACCCTCGATCTGCGTATCGACTACATGGGCCCGGCCACACCCGGCCGAGAGGTGATCGCTCGAGCAACCTGCTTCAAGCGAACCCGGTCGATCACCTTCGTGCGGGGCGTGGCCTACCACGACTCCCCCGACGATCCGATCGCCACCTGTACGGCGACGTTCATGACCGGCACACCGAACTCGACCCGGCCCCTGACCGGGCGGGGCGGGGTCCGACCGGCGGAGGGCACCGGATGAAGTTCCTCAATCAGCTCCGGGCCGAGGGTCGGGTCAACGATCTCGAAGCCCTGCTCGACCACATCCCCTACGCCCGCTTCATCGGTCTGAGGGTCCATCAGCTGGGTGACGAGGTGATCACGGAGCTCCCGCCCCAGGCCCACCTCACCGGCAACCCCAACCTGCCCGCCGTCCATGGTGGCGTCGTCGGCGCCGTGCTGGAGATGACCGCCGTCCTCCAGCTCATCCACGACACCGACTGCGAACGGCTGCCGAAGACCGTCGACGTGTCGTTCAACTACCTCCGGCCCGTTCGCTCCGACACCATCACATACGGGCGGGCCACCGTCACCCGCCAGGGTCGACGGGTGGCGAACGTTCGCTGCGAGCTGTGGCAGAACGAGCGGGACCGGGTGGTGGCCAACAGTCACGGCCACTTCGTGCTCGCCCCGCTCGACGCTCATCAGCCCTCGACCTGAGAACTCGGGGAGCCTGCCTGCCCGGCCCTCTCAACCGGCGAGACCGGTCGCAGTCACCTCGACCCGTCGGTTTCGGGCCCGACCTTCGGGGTTGTCACTGCCGTCCTGGTTTCCGTTGGGGGCGACCGGTTCGGTTTCGCCCCGCCCCGTGGCGTCCATCACGTCGCCGTCGACACCCCGCTCGACGAGCGCCTGCTCGACGGCGCGGGCCCGGCGGGTCGACAGGTCGAGGTTGTACTGCTCGGATCCGACCGAATCGGTGTGGCCAGCGATGTCGATCCGTTCGGCCGCCAGCTCGGTCAGCAGCTCGGCGATGTCGTCGAGCACGTCCGACGCCGAGTCGAGCAGCTCGGCCGATCCGAACTCGAACAGCACCGACTCCTCGACCACGATCCGGGCGGTGTCACCCTCCAGTGATGCACCCACCGACTCGGCCAACTCCTCCACCCGCTCGGATCGGGAATCGGCGTTCGGATCGATCACCACGACGGAGGACTCCGGGAGCGAGGCCACGATCCGGGCGCCGGATTCGGGCACCGGGGTT
>JAOUGG010000085.1 GCA_029857855.1 Acidimicrobiia bacterium
TGAGTCGGATTGTCTTGAACGACGTCACGCTGGTCGGAGGTCTCGGCGCCCATGGCATCTGTCCACTGTCACCGGATCCTCCTCACCATGCAGAACTTTGCGGCCGCTACGACCCGTTCGGGGGGTCGTAGACCCACCAAAGTTGGGGTAGCTGGGTCGTCGGCGGCACAAAGTTCGATCGGTTTCGATCCGGTTGCGGACCTCGAGGTGTCGCCCGCCGAATGGATGGCCCCGGCGCCGAGGGATCGATAAGGCGCTCAACGGCACCTCGGCGCGTACTCGCACATGTCCGACGACGAGTGCTTGGAGGAGCTACGACGTCGTCAGGACGACGAGGAATGCACGCGGGACCACTGGCTGGAGCAAAACCATCTTAGCTCCGGGCCGATGGCCGCCGCCGTGAATCGGGACCCAGACTTGCCCTCCAGGTCGGCACGCCAGTTTGGGCAGCCCCGACCGGGTAGGCCTTCCGGCCGTGGCCGCGATTGCATTTCTTCTGACAACCGCGTCGGTCGCCTCATCGTCGAGTCGTCGAACAGCGATGGCGGCCGGAGGAGCGATCCGATGAAGCCTGGGACCTTGGCCTCTGTTTCGGTGTCCGATCACGGGCAACGCTTGAAATGTGATGACACGGCCGACGAAAGTGACCCCTGTTCCCCCTCGGCGGGTTGACAAGGAATTGACGGCGATTGCAGGACCACGGTGCGTTCCGATCCTGCGCTGAACGACGATGCCATTCCGGTGGCGCCGGTCCGGTCGGTCCGGCGTGGCCCCAGCGTGTTCACCATACTGGCCGGGGTCCTGGCCCTTTGGGTGGTCTTGGTTGGAGGTGTGCTGGTGGCCGGCATGGCCTTTGGCACCGACTCCGCCATTGAGGTTCTTGACCGACGGGAGGTCCGCATTGAACTCCTCGACTTCGACATCAAACCTGATCTGATCGAGGTCGGCCCGCACACCGAACTGACCTTCCTCGTGCAGAACCTCGACAACGGCCAGCACGATCTGCAGATCTCGCCTGATGTCGGCACCGGAAGACTGAAGCCGGGGGAGTCGAAGGTGCTGTCCGCTGGGGTCGTGGAGCGGAGCTATTTCATTTGGTGTTCGATCAAGGGACATCGGGAGCAGGGCATGGAAGCGAGGGTTGAGCTGATCGAAACCGATACCTGATGGATTATCGATGTGGTCGACGACCACCGGAACAGAGGAGAGCAATGCAAAAAGGAACGAGTATGCGTGCCGGTGCGGTGCTGCTGGCCGTTGGTCTCGCGCTGTCGGCTTGCGGCAGCAGTGATGACGAATCCACCGCAACCGACGACGAAACCACCGCAACCGATGACTCCACGGCTGACAGCAGTGGTGCCATCGAAGTCAGGCTGTCGGAGTGGATGGTCGAAGCGCCCGCCACCGCAGAAGCGGGATCCGTTACCATTACCGCTGTCAATGAGGGGGGCGAGACACACGAGTTGGTGGTTGTCCGGGCCGATTCCAGTGACGGCTTCCAGGTCGATGAGACCGGGAAGGTGGACGAGGCTGGATTCGCCGAAGGCGACTTCATCGGGGAGATCGAGGAATTCGAAGCAGGAACCACCGAATCCGGCACCTTCGAACTCGACCCCGGAACGTACGTGTTGTTCTGCAATATCGTCGAGGAAGAAGCCGACGGTACATTCGAAAGCCACTTCCAACAAGGCATGGAGACCGTCATTACCATCGGCTAACACATGAAGAGCCTGTGGAACGCAGCTCCGAGTTAGGCGGGGCGCGGGAAGCAGGCCCGGATGCCACGGATCGGTTCGGCCGTGACGTTGGGCCCTGGCAACAAACCTGAGGGATCTTCAGGCTTGAAGGCATGAGCCGTTTCGGTACCACTCGGAGAGCCCGAACGGTCACAGCACGCCAACAGATCGCCGCTCTCGTAAGCATCGATCACATGACTCTGACGATGAGCCGAGACTGTACGAGGAGATCACGATCATGACTACGCTCGCTCCAGCAGACCGACCCGCTTTGGAAGACGAACCGAGCCCCGAACCCGGTCCGAAGACGCTCTACCGGATCACCGGGGCTTTGTTTGTCCTCGGCGCCGTGCTGATCAACATCCCCTACAACCTACTCATCGCCAATTTCAACTACCCCGACATCCTCCGGGAAGACACGGCCAAGATCCTCACCGACTTCCAAGCCGAAGGCGACAGCCTTATCTATACCTGGCTGGCTTTCGCCTGGAGCGGAGTCCCTATTCTGGCCGGCATCTTTCTCTTGCGACGGATCCTCGAATCGGAGTGACACCCACTGGCCGGTATCGCAACCACGGTCGGGGTCATTGGCGCCATCGTCCAACTCGTTGGGCTCCTCCGCTGGGTGTTCGTCGTGCCGGGCCTGGCCGAAACCCACACCGCAGCAGACGCGACCGACGCCAGCCGATCCGCAGCCGAGGTCACCTTCGACGCCATCCACCAATACGGCGGCGTCGTACTCGGCGAACACCTCGGCCAGCTCTTCACCATCGCCTGGATCGTCATGGTCTCCGCCATGATGTTCCGCTCCACGATCTTCCGACCCTGGCTCGGATGGTTCGGCCTGGTCGCCCCCGCCGTGTACAGCATCGGCCAACTCGAACTCATCGCCACCGCCGGCCCGTTCGAGATCGGCACATGAGAGCGGGTCGGTGTCAATCCCGTTGGTGCCGCTGGGGCCACACCCAGCAATCTGGGACTATCCCGCCAAGATCCTGATCACATCATTCCCAGTTCGAGACGAGCGACATCGGACATGCGGGAGGCGTCCCACGGAGGGTCGAACACGAGGACGACCTCGACGGTTTCGACGCCGGGTAGCGCGGCAACGGCGTCGTGGAGGTCTTGGCGCATGATGTCGCCCATCCCGCAGAACGGTGCGGTGACCGACATGTCGATGTCGACCCTCTTGTTGCCGCTCGGTAGATCCGATGGTTCGATCCGGTAGATCAAGCCGAGCTCGACGATGTCGACGGGAATTTCCGGGTCGTAAACCGTTGCCGCCGCTTCCCAGACCGCCTCGATGCTGAACTCCCCGGCCGCGGTATCGCTGCCGGTGTCGTTGGGCTTCGACGGGCGGACGAAGCCGAATTCGACCGAGTCCTCCGGTGTCAGTCGAGCCATCTCCCCTTCACGGGTGGTGACCGTGGCCGCTCCCCCGAGCGCCTGCATGACGGTGACCCGTTCGCCGGCAGGCAACACCGCGGTATGGCCGGCCGGGATGATCGTGGCCTTCACGTCGCGTGGGAGGGTGAATGTCTGGGATCCACCGATCTTGACCTTTGACTCACCCATCAGACTCACCCATCAGACTCACCCATCGTTGCGCCCGAGTCGCTCACTGATCCAGGTCCTAACCGCCTCGCTCTCGAGGTCGTCCATGACTTGATCGGCGAAGCCATTGATCAACAGCCGGCTGGCTTCATCCTGGGGGATGCCACGAGAACGCATGTAGTAAAGGGCTTCCTCATCGAGCTGACCGACAGTGGCGCCGTGCTGGCACGACACTTCATCGGCCAGAATCTCGAGCCTGGGCATGGTGTTGACCTCGGCTTGCCGAGACAGCAACAGGTTGTCGTTGGACTGCTCGGAGTCGGTGCCGTCGGCACCGCGACGAACATCGACGCCACCGTTCCAGACACCGGTGCTGGCGTCGTCGAGCACGCCGCGGTACGTCTGGCGGCTCGTGCAATTCATGGCGCTGTGGACCACGTTGATCTGCTGATCGAGGGTCTGTTGGCCGACGCCGAAGTAGAGCCCCGACAGGTTGGCGTGGGCGCCTTCACCGGCCAGGTGCACGTTGTAGGCAACGCGGCCGTAGTCGGATCCCAGGTTGAAGAGTCGGGCCCGAAGCGTGCTGCCGGCGGCCTGTACGACATCGACCCGACCCAGGTGGATATGGGTCGAGGGGAGGTCCTGGAGGATGATGTGTTCGAGGTTGGCCTCGTCGGAGAGCGAGATCTCGGTGCGGACATTGGAACCACCGAAGGTGTCGCCGCTTCCAATTCGAGTTTCGATCACGGTGGCTGAGCTACCGGCTGCCATCTCGATGATCACCCGACTGGCCGAAGCATTCTGCCCGTCTCCGGGAACTGCAACATCGATGATGTGGATCGCCTCGGTGGGCCGACCGTCGATGCGTAACAATGCGCCGTCGGTACCGTACGCCCGGTTGATGACCGAGAAGGCATCCTCGGCCCCCTCGTGCTGGCGTTCGAGCGCGCCGGCAAGATCACCGGAGGAATCGACAAGGCCGGCCAACTCGACCCCGGCAGGCAACGAGTCGAGCCGCGACCGGCCACGATCGACCACGCCGTTGACGATCACCAGTCGCGGACCATCGATCTCGGGGATCTGACCGGCGACGTCGGCCGGCACGACATCGGGAGCGGTGGCCGGTCCGAACGTCAGCCGGCCCAGTGCCTTGTGGGGTGCGTACCGCCACGCCTCATCACGTTTGGTCGGCAGGCTCAGCGACCCCACCTGCTCGAGGGCCGCAGTGCGCGACGCAAGGGTGGCAACGCTCACGCTGTTGCCCCCGAGAGCGGGGCATCGTCGAGATCGTGGTTGACGAAGCCGGCATAGCCATGGTCTTCCAGATGCAGGGCCAGGGTGTGATCTCCCGACTCGACGATCTTGCCGTCGACCATCACGTGCACGAAATCGGGTTTGATGTATTCGAGAAGGCGCTGATAGTGGGTGATCACGATCATCGACCGGTCGGGTCCCCGTAGCGCATTCACGCCCGCAGCAACGACACGGAGGGCATCGATGTCGAGTCCGGAGTCGGTCTCGTCGAGCACGGCCAGCTTGGGCTGCATGACGGCCATTTGCAGAATCTCGTTGCGCTTCTTCTCGCCGCCGCTGAAACCGGCGTTGACCGATCGATACAGGAAGTCCTTCTTCATCTCGACCAGATCCATGGCCTCCTGCGCCACCTGGAGGAAGTCGCGAGCGCCGATCTCGTCCTCGCCGCGAGTCCGGCGAACCGAATTCAGAGCGGTGCGCAGGAAATACATGTTGTTCACACCGGGGATCTCGACCGGATACTGGAAGCCGATGAATATACCGGCCGCAGCGCGGGCCTCCGGCTCCATCTCGAGCAGATCGACGCCATCGAGGGTGATCGTGCCACCGATCTCGTAGCCGTCACGACCGGCGAGCGCATGGGCGAACGTGCTTTTGCCCGACCCGTTCGGACCCATGATGGCGTGCACCTCGCCGGCACCGACATCGAGGTCGAGTCCTTTGAGGATCGGGGTGTCGCCGATCGCGACGGTCAGATTCTCCACGTGCAGCATCAGCCGACACTTCCTTCCAAACTCACGCTCAGCAGACGCTGAGCTTCGACCGCGAACTCCATCGGGAGCTCGTCGAAAACTTCACGGCAGAAACCATTGACGATCATCGCCATGGCATCTTCTTCGTTCATGCCACGCTGGCGACAGTAGTACAGCTGGTCCTCGCCGACCGTCGAGGTCGATGCCTCGTGTTCGACCTGGGCGGTCGGGTTCTTCACCTCGATGTAGGGCACCGTATGGGCACCACATTCCTTGCCCAACAACAGCGAGTCACATTGGGTGTAGTTGCGCGCGTTCTCCGCTGACCGCATCATCTTCACCAGCCCGCGGTAGGTGTTCTGACCCTTGGCGGCAGAGATGCCCTTGGAAATGATACTGCTGGTGGTGTCGGCACCGATGTGGATCATCTTGGTGCCGGTGTCGGCCTGCTGATGCTTCGATGTGAGCGCCACCGAGTAGAACTCACCGATCGAGCGATCGCCCTGCAGGATGACGCTCGGATACTTCCAGGTGATGGCGGAACCGGTCTCGACCTGGGTCCAGGAAATCTTGGCGTCGGTGTGTGCCCGGCCCCGCTTGGTGACGAAGTTGTAGATGCCGCCGACACCGTTCTCGTCCCCGGGATACCAGTTCTGCACGGTCGAGTATTTGATCTCGGCACGGTCCTTGGCCACCAGCTCGACGACGGCGGCATGGAGCTGGTTCTCGTCGCGCTGGGGTGCCGTGCAACCCTCCAGGTAGGAGACGTGGGCGTCGTCCTCGGCCACGATGAGCGTGCGCTCGAACTGGCCGGTGTTCATTGAGTTGATGCGGAAGTAGGTGGACAGCTCCATCGGGCAGCGCACGCCCTTGGGGATGTAGCAGAACGATCCGTCGGAGAACACCGCCGAGTTGAGCGCCGCGAAGAAGTTGTCCCGAATGGGGACCACGGAGCCCAGGTGCTCCCGAACCAGCTCGGGGTGATCCTGCACGGCTTCGGAGAACGAGCAGAAGATCACACCAGCCTCAGCGAGCGTTGCCTTGAACGTCGTGGTGACCGACACCGAGTCGACGATGGCATCGACGGCCACATTGCTCAACATCTTCTGTTCGTGCAGCGGGATGCCGAGCTTGTCGAACATGTCACGAATTTCGGGATCGACATCGTCCATGCTGTCGAGCACCGGCTTCTGCCTGGGTGCAGCCCAGTAGCTGATCGACTGGTAGTCGATCGGAGCGATCTGAAGTTTGGCCCAGTCGGGCTCCTCCATCTCCTGCCACGCCGCGAAGGCCTTCAGCCGCCACTCGAGCAACCATTCGGGCTCGTCCTTCTTGGATGCGATCAGACGCACCGTCTCCTCGGTCAGCCCCGGGGGTGCGACGTCGGTGTCGAGATCGGTGCTGAAGCCATATTCGTAACTGGCATCGGTGAGTTCCTCGATGCCTCGCATGGTTTCGCTCATCAAATGTTGCCTTCCTGCGCCGACAGCGACCGTGGACGGTTCGCGATGTCGGTTTCGTTTGTGAATCGGGCCTATTTGGCTCGTGGGCCAGCTGGTGCGAGGGGTGTCATGACGGGTTGGTGGAGGTTCCGGGTGACGCCCATCAGCTGAACGACTGACCGCACCCGCAGCTGCGCTGTGCGTTCGGGTTGTCGATGCTGAACCCGGCGTCCTGCAGGCCGTCGCTGTAGTTCAACGTAGCGCCGACCAGATGAGAGGCACTCGCCGAATCCACCCGCACGGTGACCGGCCCGGCGGTGGTGACATGATCATCCGGCCTGGTCTCGGCGTCGAAGAACATCTCGTAGGAGAAGCCCGAGCAACCGCCGGGTCGGACCGCGACACGAAGACCGAGTGCGTCCTCGCCCTCCTCGGCCAGCAGCTGAGCCACTTTCGCAGCTGCCGCGTCGCTGATGGCGATCACGGGTTCGGTGGTCTGGTCAGTCGTTGTCATTCGGGTGTTCTCCTTGGTCTTCTTGGTCTTCTCGCCCTGGTGGTCGGTCCACACAGGTCATTGGCCCGTGACGCCGGCAAATCGGGGGCCTATTCGTCCACGTCAATGAAGATGCATTCGCCAGGACACTCCTCAGCCGACTCGATGACACGCTCCAACCCACCGTCGGGGATACGGGCCATGCCCTCTGCGCCGGCCGGGTTGGCCACGCCGTCGAAAAGCTTCTCGGTGCCGAAGTTATCCGAGGATTCCTTCACATAGAAGAGCCCGTCGTCCATCCCGAAGAAGACATCGGGCGCGATTTCCTCGCAGAGGCCGTCGCCGGTGCAGAGATCCTGGTCGATCCATACCTTCATCGTGATTCCTGTCTGCCCGCGGCGTAATAAGCGAGACGAGGCGTCTCATGCTCGGTACCGCCAGGCTAGCAGGGTTTTGATAGTTAGACATTGCAAAACTCCGAGAAGGTGGGTGACAGATGCTACAATCAGCCAATGGCCACAACCGATGTCACTCTCTCGGCAACCCAGCGCCGGGTTCTCGTCGCCCTGAAACGACGAGGTGAAGCGACGGCGGAAGAACTCGCCAGTGGCCTGCACATCTCCTCCAGCGCCGTTCGACAGCACCTCAGCGCTCTGCGGTCGGCCGGCTTCATCACGGCCCGGCAGGAGCGAGGACAAACCGGACGACCCGCCGATCGCTACCACGCCACCGATCTCGCCGAACCACTCTTCGCCGAGACCGATAGCAGACTTTCGCTCCAGCTCCTCGAACACATCGAAGAAGAGGACCCCGAACTGGTTGACCGGATCTTCGAACGACGGCGACACTGCCTCGTCGAAGCCGCCAAAGAAAAGCTGAAAGACCAACCAATCGATGAACGGATCGCGGTCGTGACAGAACTGCTCGACGCTCAGGGCTTCCTGGCCGACTCCGACACACTCAGCGACACCCACTACCGAATCAACCTCCACAGCTGCGCGTTGTGGGCTGTGGCCAACCGCTATCAACAAGTCTGTATCGCCGAACTCGACTTCATCCGCGACCTCATCCCCGACGCAAACGTGGAACGGGTCACCCACAAAACCGAAGGCGC
>JAOUGG010000796.1 GCA_029857855.1 Acidimicrobiia bacterium
GCCTCGTGCGGTGTCGTCGAACCGGGGATCGCCACCTGCCACCCACACTGTTCCCGTGGTCGGCTTGGCCAGACCGCAGATCAGCCGGAGCAGGGTTGACTTCCCGGCGCCGTTCGGTCCCAGAATCGCCGTGATGCCGGGGCGGACGACGAGGTCGATGTCGGACACCGCCACCAGCGGCCCGAACGATTTCGACACCTGGCGCAGCACCACCGAGGCGTCGGCCGGAACGGCCCGCGAGTGGGTGGGGGTGTCGACCCTGGCGGCCGCGTGGTCGACCGTCATCGCTGGACCACCAGATCGCGATAGCTGAACCAGATCCAGGTGGTCGACAGTGCAAGCCAACCGAAGAACGCCAGCCACAGCGTCCATGTCGGGTTGTCACCCAGCGGCCAGCCGCCGCTCTCGGCGTGAATCCGATGAACGAGGGCCCGGGGCAGGAACATCACGTTGGCCAGCCGGAGCACCGGTGGCATACCACCGTCGTTGACGAGGATGTCGGTGACGATCGCGGAGCCGGGAATGACCGAGAGGATGGTTGCGGTGGCCACCACCCGGCGGTCGGTCGAAGCACTGATCGCCAGGCCGACGGCCCCGTAGATGGCCCCGACAACCGCGGAGGAGGCCAGAATCCGGAGAAACACCGTGATCCACTGTCCGAACCCGTCCGGACCCTCGTTCTGCAGTGTGAAGGCGATCAGGGTCAGCAACGGCGGCCCGAGGGTCACGACGAGCAGCAGGAGCATCACCGACAGCGCCTTGCCCAGCAGATAGCGGGGACGGTCGAGCGGCGACGCGAGATACACGCCGAGCATGCCGGTCCGACGGTCGTCGCACAGCAGCTCCGGGCAGACCAGCCCGGCAAAGAGGTAGAGGGCGGCGACGACCAGGGCGTAGTACTCCGCGTAGGTCGGCAGGAAATCCTCGGTGCCGACCGGAATGAGTGCCGCCAGCGCGATCAGGCCGATGGCGGGAACGAACGCCATGAATATGATCGGCAGCGGTACCAGCTTGTAGCGGGCGGATCGGCCGATGCCGAGCGCCTGACGGAGACTGTGCTTGACCAGCGATCGAACGGCACCGCCGACACCGGTGCGGGAACCGTGGTAGCGGCGAAATCCCTGATCGTAGATCCGGGCCCGTTCCTGAGGCTCGGGCGGAGCGGGAGGCTGGTCGGTCATCGGAGGTGCTCCAGGAAGACGTCCTCCAGGCTGAGCCGGCGGCGGCCGAGCCGGATGACGCCGAGATCATGGTCGAGGCAGCGGTCGCGGAGTTCGTCGAGTGTGGCCTTGATGGCGGCGTCGGATTCGTCGTGGTCCACCGACAGGACGAGGCGCCGCCCGTCGACGCGCACAGTGAGGCCCGAGGCCCGCAGCGCCGCCACCAGCGCCGCCATCCGATCGGCGTCGGCATCGATTTCGGCCGTCACGGTTTCGGCAGCGGTGCCCCTCAGCTCCGCCACGGTTCCCTCGGCCATGGTGCGACCACCGCCGATGATGACCACCCGATCGCAGACCCGCTCGACCTCGTCGATCAGATGCGACGACAGCACGATGTTCATACCGAAGTCGCGGTGCAGCGAACGGATCAGCTCGAGCATGACCTCCCGCTGGGTCGGGTCGAGACCGTCGGTTGGTTCGTCGAGCAGCACGAATTCGGGGTCATGGGCGATGGCCTGGGCCAATTTCACCCGCTGGCGCTGACCGGTGCTCATGGTTCCCATCGGTCGGAACCGTTCCTCGCCCAGCTCCACCAGCCACAGCGCGTCCGACGAACGGGTCTTCGCGTCCTCGGGTGGAATGCCATGGAGTTCGGCCACGTGACGCACGAATTCGGCGGCCCGCAGATCAGGGGGAAGGGTGTGGTGTTCCGGGGCGTACCCGACCCGGGCCCGAACTTCCGGTCCGGCGTGCCACGGGTCGCGGCCGAGCACCTCGAGCCGACCACCGTTCGGTCGGTGCAACCCGAGGATCAGCCCGAGCACCGTGGTCTTTCCGGCGCCGTTGGCACCGAGCAGTCCGGTGATGCCCTCGCTGATCGTGAAGGTCACGTCGTCGAGCACCGGCACCGATCCATACCGTTTGACCAGCGACTCGGCCCGGACCAGGCTGCCGCCGGACTCGTCGGTGCCGTTGGTACGTGGCCGTTGAGCGGTTGGGGTGGGGTCGGGCATCGCTTCACCAGTATTACCGAATACCGTCTCGTTCGGGCCGCAGCAGCGACGGCCCCCGCAGCAACGATTCCACCGTGGTCTCGCAGCCACCGGGTAGGGTTTCATCCGACGAGATTCAGGTGGAGATGGTTCTTTCCGACGATCGCAGAATTCGACATCCGGGCGGCTTGGTCGTTGCCTGCTTCGGCGGATTGATCCTGCTCGGCGCGGCCCTGTTGACCCTGCCGGTCAGCCACTCAGAAATGGGGGCGACGGCCACCTGGGGTGATGCCTTCTTCACCGCCGCGTCCGCTGTCACCGTGACCGGGCTGGTGGTTGTCGACTCGGGCC
>JAOUGG010000797.1 GCA_029857855.1 Acidimicrobiia bacterium
CGGTAGAGATGTTGGCGGCCCATTCCGACCTGTTCGAGCAGCTCCACCACCCGCTCGGTCAGCTGGGAGCCCGAAGCCTCCTTATGGACCTTGAGCGGACGGCCGACGATGTCGCGCACCAGATGACGGGGGTTGAGCGAGGAGAACGAATCCTGGAACACCATCTGACAGTTGCGTCGGAAGTGCCGGGCCGCATCTCCTTTGAGCTGGTCGATCGGGGTCGATGCCGAGCCACCTGCGGCCGTACCGGCTTGATCGTGAAGGTAGACTCCGCCGCCTGTCGGCGGGGCCAGCCCGGCCACGAGACGCCCCAGTGTCGTCTTGCCACAGCCCGACTCACCGACGAGACCGAGGGTGGAGCCGCGTCGGAGTTCGAAGCTCACGCCGTCGAGCGCCCTGACGTGGCCGGTAACCCGTTGCATCACGCCGTCCCGGATCGGGAAGTGTTTCGTCAATTCGCGAACCGACAGGAGTACATCGTCGGCGTTCTCCGCCGACGGCGGCCGGGTGTCGTCAGTCGTTGCGGCCACCGGCTCGCTGGTGGGGCTGGTCGTCATGATCGGGCACCGTCACGCGCGAGCGGATCGACCGATGGCCGTGTCAGTTCGGCGTCGTCGAGGGGGTGGTAGCCGAAGCAACTCACGGCATGGTCCGGCGCGACCGGGGCCAGCACGGGATCGGCCGACCCGCACATATCGGTGGCGTGGCCGCACCGGTCGGCGAATCGGCAACCCGGTTCCGGATCGATGAGCTCCGGCACCGTGCCCTCGATCGCCGCGAGCTCTCCGCGCAGGCTCGACTGAGACGGGATGGCGGCCAGGAGACCGCGGGTGTAGGGATGTTTGGGACGGTGAAAGATCTCATCAGCCGAACCCACCTCGGCGATGCGCCCGGCGTACATGACGGCGATCCGATCACAGACCCTGCGAACCAGCGAGAGGTCATGACTGATGTAGAGCACCGAAGTGTTGTGTCGCTGCTGAAGCTCACCGATCAGTTGCACGATGTGGGCCTGGACGGTGACGTCGAGCGCCGTGGTCGGCTCATCTGCGATGAGAACGTCGGGATTACAGGCCAACGCCTGTGCGATCATCACCCGTTGCTTCATTCCGCCCGACAACTCGTGAGGGTACCGTCCGAGGATACCGGCCGGGTTCGGGATCTGGGTTTCGGCCAGGGCGTCGGCGACGAGTCCGTCGATCGACGCTCGGAGGGCCGTCCGGCGAGCGCGAAACGGCGGTATCGACAGCAGAAGCCGCTCGGGCCAACGATCTCGCAGGTGAGCCGCCCGCCGAAGGAGGCGGGAGCCGAGATCGTTGGCATCGGGATCGACACCGGCGCCGACCAGCACTTCGGCCGATCGATGAATGAGAAAGACCTCCCCGAGTTGATCGCGGATCGTCAGCGCCGGGTTGAGGGCCTTGCCCGGATCCTGGAAGATCATGGCTATGCGATTGCCTCGGATGTCGGCCATCGTGGTTCGGTCGACCGAGAGGAGATCGACCACCGTCGGGAGTGAGTCGGGGTTCTCCCCTCGATGACGAAACCGGATCGAGCCCCGGGTCGGCAGCGCCGGGGGAGAGGGGACCAGACCCAGAAATGATCGGGCGGTGACACTCTTGCCGCATCCCGTCTCGCCCACGAGGCCAAGGGTTTCGCCTTCCAGCAGGTCGAACGTGACGCCGTCCACCGCCTCGACGACGCCGGCCTTGCCTTGGAAATGGACCCGGAGATCGTCGACACTGATGACGGCCTCGGCGTTGCTTTCGTCGTCGTCGGCCGCCGTTGGCGGGTGTACCGGCTCGGTGGCGGTCACCGGGGCGCCTCCGTGCGGGGGTCGAGGATGTCGCGCATGCCGTCGCCGACGAGGTTGAACCCGAGCGCCCAGAGGAACACCATCAGACCGGGGAACGTGGAGGCCCACCAACGGCCCGATGAGATCCCGGCTTGACCCTCGGCGACGAGGACCCCCCACTCGGCAAGGCCCGCCTCGGCCAGTCCGATGAAGCTCAACGTGGCCCCGACCAGCACGATGTTCCCCATGTCCATCGTGGCCTGGACCACGACGGGGGTGATGGCGTTGGGCAGCACGTCCTTGGCGAAGATGCGAACCGGTGAATCACCGATGACCCGGGCCGCGTCGACGTAGTCGTTCTGCTTGACCGTGATGACCTGGCCGCGCATGATACGGGCGTATTTCACCCAGAAAACCACGGCAAGGGCCAGAATGATGTTGCGGAACGCCGGGCCGAGCACCGCGGCGATGGCCAGGGCGAAGATGAGTTCGGGGATCGAGAGAAAGACGTCGACTGTCCGCATCAGGATCTCGTCCACCCGTCCGCCGAGGAACCCGGCGACGCTACCGACGATGACACCGACGGTGACGGTGATCGAGACCACCAGGATGGACAACCGGAGCGAGGTGCGTGAGCCCCAAACCACGCCGTAGAACACGTCGCCTCCGGTGTTTGTTGTTCCCAGGAGATGATCGGGT
>JAOUGG010000798.1 GCA_029857855.1 Acidimicrobiia bacterium
GCTCGATGGTCGCCCCACCGGAACCGGGGGCGAAAGGAGGTGCTCCCGGCTCGGAACTCGAAGTAGGTGGCGTAGTTGATCATCCCATAGCTGGCCAGGAAGAACATCGAAATCACGGGGGCGACGGTGTTGAGATCGCCGGCGGCGATTGTGGCGAGGGCGATGACCGTACACAGGGCGAGGGCTCGACGGGGGTTGTTGCTGGGCCCGGCACCCACCGCGAACAGCTCGAGGCGGGGCAGGACTCGATCCTCCCCCAGGCGCTGGAGCACCCGCGGGCCGCCGAGCGTCGATGCCAGCGCCGAGGACAGTGTGGCCGCGAGCACCCCCACCGATATCGTCCACCCGGCCAGCGACAGGTCGCCCATGATCGACGTCGTGCCCTCGACCAGCACCGACGCCCGGGCACTCCCGGCCAGTACGAGGATCACGCCCAGATACACCAATGTCGACAGCCCGACGGCCGCAAGGGTGCCCCGGGTTATGGACCGGCTGGGCGTTTTCAGGTCGCCGCTCATGGCCACTCCCTGACTGAAGCCGGTCACTGCAGGAAAGAAGATGGCGAACGCCTCCCAGAAGCCGACCTCGGAGTCGGGCTTGGGAACGTTGTCGACGAACTGGTCGACGCTGAAGTCCCCGATGGCGCCCAGGAAGAAGGAGAGAAGGGCGAAGACCAGCAACGCCATGACGAGATACTGGAGGCGGGTGGCCAGGTCCGCGCCGACGAAACCGACCGCGGCCAGCACGAGCACCAGGCCGGCCGCAACCAACTGGATGAGTATCGGGCTGTCGTGGCCGAGCGCAGCGACCGTTGCTTCGGCGAAACCGATGGCGTAGAAGGCGATTGAGACGGAGATTGCCAGGTACAGCACGACCCCCACTGCACCGCCGAACTCGATGCCGAGGGTCCGGGAGATAAGGAAATACTCACCTCCGCCGCGAACCCGCAGATTCGTGGCCACCACGGCCAGTGAGATGCTGGTCAACACCGAGACCAACGTTGCAAGCGACAGGATGACCAGCGCCTGGGCCAGGCCAACCGATCCAACGACATAGGCGACACGCAGGAAGAGGACAAGCCCGAGGATGGTGAGAATGCTCGGTGAGAAGACGCCGCCGAATGTTCCGAGCGTGCCTTCGGTGTCGCCTGGCGAGCGTGCGGTGTCGGTCACCGGTCAGGTCCGATTGGGAGCAGCCTGTTCATCTCACACACCAGCGCTCGTCACCGACGACAACACTACTCCCTGTGATCGGCACGTCGGTTGCAAGGCGCCACAATTAGAAACGTCTACATCGTCCGATCGGATCTACGGTCGAGATGCCTTCCGGCTGGCCTACTTCAACTCGGTCTTGTAGAGCGGTGCCAGTTCGATCCAGGTCTGTCCCGGTCGCAGCACGATCGGATCGCCGTCGCCATCCACGAAGCGGATCGGCTCGCCGGCGGAGCTGCGCTCCCAGAACCCGTCGATCCAGGTACCGTTGGTGAACACGAGCGCCCGGAGCCGTCCGACGGTGTGGGCCTCGGGCGACTGGGCGTCGATGGCGTTGGCCGTGTAGTCGACCACCATCACGATCACGTTCTCCGCCCCGATCGGGCGGCCGGTGGAGTCGACATGCGCAGTGCCGTTCTGGCTGCGGCGCCACACCCGGGCTCCGCCGTCCCAGCGCCATCGCACCGACGCCCTTCCGAACTCGATGGCAACGCCGCCCGGCCGGGGAGCGCCGACCGACGGCGCCGCGCCGGTGGTGAACATGACCGGCGGCGGTCCGGCGGTCGACGGGGCGTGCGTCCACAACCCGGCGGGGCTGGTCAGCAGATTGTGGGGCACCCGGCGTGACGAGTCGCGCCAGTACTCGTCGACCTTGAGTGCGTTGACGTTGACCACCGGTGCGGTCTTGAGCGCGGTGAGCACACCCGGGTTGGCGCCCGAGGCGGCGAGCAGCGGCCGGTTGTAGGGGGCGAGCACATCGAAGTCCGAGACCCGAACCGAGCGAACGGGTCCCACCGCGGGCGGGGTCTGGCTGTGGTAGACGCCGATCAGCCGGGTCAGGTTGCCTTCGACCATTTCCTCGTAGACGACGTCGGCCCGGTTGAGCCCGATATGGGGTCGGGCGTTGTCGACGTTGTCGATCTTGATGGCCAGCGCCGGGCGGGTGATGGTCGACGGTCCGTACTGCCCGGTGAGCGGATGCCGGTGCCGAAAGAGCCGGCCTAGCCTGGCCTGGTAGGCGTCGGAGGCGAGCACCTCCTCGATGAGGTCGATCGTCGGTGTCGTCGACGGCCGCGACGCCCAAGCCGCGGTCACGTCATCGCTGGGAATGGTCTGTAGCAGCGTCACCCACAGCAGCGAGAGCCGGGTCGAGACGCTGGTCCGCCGAATGTTCTCGGTCGACTGGGCGAAGGCGATCAGCATCTCGCCCCGCTTCATGCCGCCGTTCAGGCGGGCGGTCCAGTAGGCGGCACCGGCTTCGTCGGCCCGCCGGCCCAGGAC
>JAOUGG010000799.1 GCA_029857855.1 Acidimicrobiia bacterium
AGTCGCTCCACCACCAGCGCGGTAGCCGCGGTCACGACCGCGATTCTTGTCGTGCTGTCCTTTTTCTGGCTTTCGGTCGATCAGGCGGCATCGGTCGACGGAGCCAGCGTGCTCATCGTCGGCGACTCCCGATACGAGTTCGCGCCGTCGGTGTGCACCGTCACCAGCACCGACTTTGTGGCGGCGGGCCGCGGCACGATAGACGGTGAACCGTTCTGGGTATCGGCGTCAAGCCGGAGCGTCCGGCTGTCGATCGGCACCGATTCCGAACTCCAGCGACCGTCGGCCGATCAGCTCTGGCTGACCAGCGTTGGTGAGTTGGGGTGGGACCGAACCAGCGGGTTGCTGCAGGTCCGGACCCTCATGCGCGATGGACGCAACGACGATGCCGCCGAGTTGCCTGCGCAGCTGTCGGTGTCGTGCCCGACCGCAACCTGACCGACCGCGACCTGACCGAAGACAGCAGCGCGGGTCTTCCCCGATCAGCCGGCCCGAGCCCGGCGCCATCCATCGGTCATGGCCAGGAGTTCGGCAAACAACTCCGGGGTGGCCGCCGCCACCGGCGCCCGCCGCTGCGACGGGTCGAGGGTGACCAGCTCATCGCCGTAGCCGTCGCCGATCACCGCTCCGGCCTCCCGGCATACCAGGAGACCGCCGAGATAGTCCCACACGCCGTGTGCCCGGTCGATGTCGACGAAGCCGTCGAGGCTGCCGGTGGCGACGGCGCACAGGTCAAGCGCAGCGGCACCAAGCGCCCGGAACTGATTCCAACCGCCGTGATCCGGCGGCAGGCCGGAGAAGCCGACAACCGCCTCGTCGAGTCGCTCGCATCGGGAGGGACTGCGCCGCGACGACTCGTAGGTCGAGCCACTGGGCGACCGGATCTCGACCCCCTCGCCCCGGCTGGCCCGATATCGGTGGTCGGAGGCCAGGTTGGCCACGACGGCCACCACCGGGCCATCGGCGTCGACGGCGCACAGGCTGGAGGCGTACCAGGGAATGCCGCGGGACCCGTTGGTCGACCCGTCGACCGGATCGACGACCACGGTCACCTCGCCCTCCCCCACCAGTCCGGATTCCTCGCTCAACACCCGCAGCCCGGCGCCGAGCAGCCTCGGTACGACGATCTCGTCGGCCACAACATCGTGACGGTACTGCGACGGCCGTTCACCGGAGGGGCCCCAGTCGTCGAGCCCGCTCAACGCCAGGCGAACCTCACCGACCAGGTCGTCGAACAGGTCCAGCACAGCGTCACGATCCACCCTGCAACCCTAACCACGACCACAGCCGATCCAGGTACAATCGCGGGCGAGGCGGCAGGCGTGTGTCGGCCGCTTCCAAGGGAGAGTAGTTCTGTGGCAATAATCGACATCCCGGGGTTCGTGGCCGAGTTGAAGGAACACGCCATGGACCACCAGTTCCACATCCACGACGAGCGCCACTTCATCGAGACCTACTCGATGCGACAGGCCTGGGAAGTCGATCTGCACCCGGAACGAGCCTGTGGCGGTCCGCTCGATCTGCACCTGTCGGTCGACCTCGATCCTCGCACGGTGCTGGCCTTCGAGGACCACCTGCTGGCGCTCGACGAGGACGACGAACCCGAAACCGGCCTGACCATCCCGCTCATGTTCACGTGGATCCTCCCGCCGCTGACCACCGCACCCGATCTCCTCCTTCTGGCCACCGAACTGGCCGGCGTCGGCGGCGCCAATCTTCCCCTGCGGGTCGCGGCAATCGATTCGACGGCCGAGGTCACCGACGCCGCCGAGCGGACCCTGTCGATCACGGCCGCCCTCGAACTTCGGCTCGACGATCTCTTCATGCACCGTGAGTCGCTGTGCGAGGCGCTCGACGACTGCTATCGGGTCAGCGAATTCCTGCTCGACCGCGCCCCCGCCTGGCTGGGTGAGTTCTAACGACACCGGAGGGGTCCCGGATACCGGGATCGTGACGGCACCCGAGGACCTCGACGCCTTCCGGGCGGCGATCACCTACCCCGACGAGCTGCCCATCACCGACCGGCGGGACGAGCTGGTCGAAGCGATCCGCTCGCATCAGGTGGTGATCGTCGCCGGTGAAACCGGATCGGGCAAGAGCACCCAGCTCCCGAAGCTGTGTCTCGAGGCGGGCCGGGGTGGCGCCGGTCTGATCGGCCACACCCAGCCGCGGCGTCTGGCCGCCCGATCGATCGCGGAGCGGATCAGCGACGAGACCGGCACCGAGGTCGGCGACTTCATCGGCTTCTCGGTGCGGTTCAACGACCGGGTCGGTCCCCGCACGGTGATCCGGCTGATGACCGACGGCATCCTACTCAACGAACTCCAGCGTGATCGCCGGTTGAGCCGCTATGACACGATCATCATCGACGAGGCCCACGAGCGCAGCCTCAACATCGACTTCATCCTCGGCTACCTGCGTCAGCTCCTCCCCCGCCGGCCGGACCTGCACGTCGTCGTGACCTCGGCCACCATCGACGTCGAACGGTTC
>JAOUGG010000800.1 GCA_029857855.1 Acidimicrobiia bacterium
TCGCCGCCCTGGTCATCTTCTCGATCGCCGTCGCCATCGGCATCCTCGTCACCCAGGGCTAGCCGTAGCAGTCGCCTTCTCGACCCGGCCTCGTCGGCCCGACCGTCGCACGTCTCCAGCCGCCCCTCGATCTGGCAGATTTCACGCGCGCCGTGCGCGCGCTCAGCGCGCCAGATCCGCGGCGACGCCTTGGACTTTGCGAAACTTGGGAAAAGTGGTTGGTCGCCTCGTCAACCCGTGGCAGACTTTGAACCTGCGTTCGTGCCTGACGCTCTCCTGAGAGTGCCCGGCCGCACCAGCCTCCTTAGCTCAGTCGGCAGAGCGTTTCCATGGTAAGGAAAAGGTCGAGAGTTCGATTCTCTCAGGAGGCTCTGTTTTTCCTGGTCAGCGCCCTGGCTCGGTCGAGGTCGGCAGGGACCGTCGGGGTCCCGGGACCCTACTGCGACCGATCTGTGGGGTAGTCGGCAAGTTTGCAGCGCCTTGGGGCGTCTTCGGCCGTCCGGCCTGTGATGGCGATGACGGCTCGAGGTTGCCTGGGCAAAGGAGATCGGGCCTTGGGCGCTGACGGTGTTAACTGGTGAGTCGAGGATCGTGCCGTGGGAGAAGGTTCGAGATTGGATTGCCAACGAGTTGACCCTGGACCGCCCCGCCGATGGGTTGGCTACACTTCATCGTCGATCCATGCCGGCGGATCGGGGTAGGTCCCGGTCGGCCACACGTCGAACCTGACCACCACGACCACGCCGGGGCCCACGAGGTTGGCCCACAGCTGGATCAGATCGGCCGACGCCGGTGTTTCGGCGGCGAACCGTTCCGGTGTCGCCAACGGCATTGATAGACCGTCAAACGTGACCCGGACAACTGCCAAGAGCTGATCGATGTCGGCCAACGCCAGGTCAGGGTCTGGCGGATTGTGCTCGTCGGGGCAACGGTGCGAGCCAGCGGCGCAGCGACGCCCACGGCTCGGGGTCCCATCGAATGTCGACCATCTGCAGTGGTGGCTAGGCCACCGACTGACGCGCAGCCCGGACACCCTCGACGAACGCTCGAACCTCAGCCTCGGAGTGGGTAGGGAGCGGGTCGCCGGCCGCATGCGATGCGATGTGAGCGTCGCTCAACTCCTGGGCCCGCTCAGCTGCCGCGTCGAGCGCCGCCCGATACTGCGGTGACACGTCGTCACCGACCCTTACGCTGGCGTCGTGCGCCGGGCCCGATGTGGTCATGACGATAGTCTAGTGTCGACCGTGCCACCCGTCCCGTCCTTGTGATCATCGTCCAGCACGGTCAGGGCGACCAGAGGTTGCCTGCCCACGTTGATCGGAACCGGCGGACTGGCCCTCCTCGACCGCCCGGGAACACGACCATGGACGGGCAACGAGCGTTGCCAGCTCTACGATTGCGTTGTCGTCACCGTCGGTTGCCAGCTGCCGCCGGCCACCGGTGTTCCTCAGCGCTCGCAATGTGCCGGACCAGCGCGCAAGTTCCTCGGCCGGCAATGCACGTTATCGATCGGGCCTAGAGGGACGCCCGGACGAGACTGGCAACGCTGTCTGTGGTCCAGACTAACAACTCCGAGGGCCCACAGGATGTGATCATGATGATGCGCTTTGGCAGTCGGCCGCTGGCCCGAATGGGACCACGACCGTCGCAACCGGTGCCGATTCGCTCGCCAACCAGGCTTCAAACGCGACACATCGCGAACCGTCGACCAGGAGTCCCCGTTGTATTGCGTGTATCCAGACGAGTTGTCGCAAGCGTCGAACCGCACGACATCGTCACCAGCCTCGAGCGGTAGTCGACCGTCGGCGTTGCCGCCCCATCGGGCTGCGTCGTAGATCAACGACACATGAGGCCGATCACTGGCCGATATGGCCAGCCAGACAGAGTCGTCCCCCTCCAGTTGGGTCACGTACTTTTGGATGCCCAGCTCGCCGTCACTGTCAGGTGTCACCTCCTCGACGTCAAGATTCGGGGCGATGTCGCTGAGCAGGAATAGCGTCAACGGACCGATCCGGTCTTTGGGATCGGCGTCCACATCGTTGCCGAAGATCTGAGAGTGGCAGCTTCGAATGAACACGTCCTCGGCGCTGAAGGAGACAGCCGAGCCAGGCGGAACGACCGGCACCGTCGTCCGCTACTAGGGTGATGAGCGGCGGTGCTGAGGGACGTTGCTTGACTGGTCACCCCTGCGGTTGAACCCCCGGGCACGACCGATTCGCGACCTTCTGGTCCAGCGGTGCAACCAGCGGTCAGGCATGCACAGGTCACGACCAAGCACGACTTCAGTATTGAAGCGACCACACGGTGACTCCCTTCATGAGTAACCACTCCATCGAAGCACACGTCACCGTCCGGTGAGGTTCGCGCCACCCGTGTGAGCGATCAGGGATTCTTGTCATCGGCGATCATTGAAAACCGACATGGGGTCGGCTTCTTTGACCGGTGGGTGTGAGGTTAGCGGCTGGCTTTGTCGGTGGGGTTGGTGGCGG
>JAOUGG010000801.1 GCA_029857855.1 Acidimicrobiia bacterium
GCAGCTGGCGATGTTCACCTCATGGGTGTCCGACGACGGCGAGGTGATGGTCGACGCCGACGAGATCGCCGAGTGGGCCGACGACAACCCGCAGCCGTATGACCGCGACGCCTACCAGGGGGCCTATCAGGATCCCCACGGCACCGACGACGAGCCTCATGTTTCCGAGATTCGGAAACTGGCCGGCGAGGGTTTGTCGAAGATGGGGCACCACGGCCCGACCGCGGCCATGGGTGTTTCACACCTGGAACTGCCGTCCTGGCATGACATCCAATTCGTCACCGCCCAGCTGGCCCGTCGCCCGCTGCTCGACGACGAGCCGGTGTCGGCCACCACCGTCATCGGGCCGGGGGCCGAGAAGCCGCTCGAGCTGTCGATGCCGATCTTCGTGTCCGACATGAGCTTCGGGGCGTTGTCAGAGGAGGCCAAGGTGGCGCTCGCCCGCGGTGCCGAGCGGGCCGGAACCGGCATCTGCTCCGGTGAGGGCGGCATGCTGCCCGAGGAGAAGGCCGAGAACTCGCGTTACTTCTACGAGCTGGCTTCGGGAGAATTCGGCTGGTCGCTCGACAAGGTGGCCGACGTCGCCGCCTTCCACTTCAAGTTCGGGCAGGGGGCGAAGACCGGCACCGGCGGGCATCTGCCCGGCTCAAAGGTCACGGCCAAGATCGCCGAGGTTCGTGACCTCGAGGAGGGGGAGGATGCGATCTCGCCGGCGACCTTCCCGGATCTGGTCACCGTTGACGACTACCGGGAGGTGGCGGACGCCGTCCGTGAGACCTCGGGTGGCATCCCGATCGGGGCCAAGCTCTCGGCCCAGCACATCGAGGCCGACATCGACGCCGCGCTGGCCATCGGCGTCGACTACATCATCCTCGACGGCCGGGGTGGCGGTACCGGGGCCTCACCGACGGTGCTGCGTGACAACATCTCGGTGCCCACGATCCCGGCGCTGGCCCGGGCTCGCCGTCACCTGGACCGGATCGGGCGCTCCGACATCACACTCGTTGCCACCGGCGGTCTTCGAACCCATGCCGACTTCGCCAAGGCACTCGCCCTCGGCGCCGATGCGGTGGCCATCGCCAACTCGGCCATCCAGGCCATCGGCTGCCTGGGGATGCGGGCCTGCAACACCAACAACTGCCCGGTCGGCATCGCCACCCAGAAGCGGGATCTGAGAGCCCGGCTGATCGTCGACGAGGCGGCCGACCGGCTCGAACGTTTCCTCACCGCCACGGTCGACCTGATGACGGTGATCGCTCGGGCCTGCGGCCATTCGTCACTGGCCGACTTCACCCTCGACGACCTCACCACCTTCGACCGCGACATGGCCCACCTCACGGGCATCGCCTACGGCGGAGTCACCCTCTAGTCGCCAACGGCCCACGCCCGGCATCGCCCGCATCGGCTCGGCCGTGCTCCGCTGCCAACTCTTGTAGCAAAAAGCGAGGCGACGCCTCGCTTTTGCTACAAATCTTGGGAGGACGCTTGGAGGTCGTCGAGGGCGGTCGCGAGGTCGTCGCGGAATTGGGCGACGCGGCGGAGTTTGAGGTCCTCGTAGCCGCGGACGATGTCGGGCAGCTGGGCCAGGGCGGTGGCGGCCGCCAGGTTCGACGGCGACAGACGACCGATGACCTGGTCGATGGCGGAGCGGTACTCGTCGATCAGCGAACGCTCGACGCGACGCATCTCCATCCGCCCGAACGGGTCGAGCCTCGTGCCCCGCACACGTTTTCCGGCGGCCAGGGTCTTCAGCATCGGCGTTGCCCACGATCCGAGCGGGACCTTGTCGTCGAGCCCCAACGCCTTCAGCATCGGCGGGTGGAGGTGCCAGCTCACGTCGGCGTCGGGACCGCCGACCGCCTCCGCTGCCGCCTTGCCCTCCGGGCCGAGCAGGAGCCGGGCCACCTCGTACTCATCCTTGTAGGCCATCAGTTTGTGCAGGTTGCGGGCGACGGCGGTCGTGAACGTCAGCGGCACATCGGCGGCGCCGCCCAGCCGGCGTTCGGCCGCCAGCGCCTCCCCGACGGTCGACAGGAACGACGCGGCGTATGCCCGATCCTGGTAGGCGACCAGGTCGGCGGCCAGCATCGACAACAGCTCGTCGACCTCGCCGGGCACCGACCAGGAGTCAATGGTCGAGCGCAACGATCGGGGCAACTCGGGCACGGCCACCCGCACCGGGGCCTGCGACACCTCGCCGAAGCCGGCGGCGGCCAGTTGCTCGACGGTCGACCGGTCATGTGCCCAACGCCGTCCCCAGTCGAGGGCGGCCAGGTTGGCGTCGACCGCAACCCCGTTCAGATCGATGGCCCGCTCGATGCTCTCCACCGACACCGGGATCGAGCCGAGCTGCAGCGCCACGCCCAACATGAGGATGTTGGCGGCGGCGCCCGCTCCGGTGAGTGATGATGCCAACGCCACCGAGTCGAGCGCGTGAGCCCGGTGCTTGAAGCCGCCGGCCCCGTCACCTTCGCCGGCGTCGTCACCG
>JAOUGG010000803.1 GCA_029857855.1 Acidimicrobiia bacterium
CACCACCGAGACCGGCGAAGGGCTGCTGCGGCCCTATTCGCTGACCAACGGCCCCGGCGACACCGTCTACCGGATCGGTGTGAAGCGGGAGCCCGAATCACGGGGCGGTTCGGTGGCGATGCACGACTCGGTGACCGTGGGCGATCGCCTCGCCATCTCCCGACCCCGCAACACCTTTCCGCTGCGACGCGACGCCGACCACACGATCCTGATCGCCGGCGGCATCGGCATCACCCCGCTGCTGGCCATGGCCCAGACCCTCGTGGCGATGGACGCCGGAGTCGAGCTGCAGTACTTCGTCCGGGGCGCCGACCATGTGGCCTTCGCCGACATCATCGAGGCGCTCGGCTCGCAGGTTGTCGTCCATCAGGGCCTCGATCCGGTGACCACCGGTGAGGTGTTGGCGTCTCTGTTGGCGCAACCGGGCTTTGGCCGCCAGGTCTACGCGTGTGGGCCCGGCCCGATGCTCGACGCGGTTCGGGCGATCTCCCGGCAGACGGGCTGGTCCGATGACGCCGTGCATTTCGAGTACTTCCAGAACCCCAACGATCTCGATCTCGACTCGACCTTCGAGATCGCCTTGAGCCGCTCGGCCCGCACCCTCACCGTTCCGGCGGGCAAGACGATCCTGCAGGTGCTGCGGGCCAACGGCGTGGTGGTCGAGGCGTCGTGTGAACAGGGGGCGTGCGGGACCTGCGTGGTGCCGCTACTCGACGGCCGGGCCGATCACCAGGACGTCTACCTGTCGGAAACCCAGAAGGCGACCCAGGACCGAATTGCGGTGTGCGTGTCGCGGGCCGAAACCGACCGCCTGGTGCTGGATCTGTGAGGCGTTGGACGGTGGCACGGTGAGCGCGTTGAAGCTGTACGACTACGAGCTGTCGGTGAACTGCTACAAACAGCGGCTGCTGCTGTCGATCCTCGACCTGGACCACGAGCGGATCCCCGTCGATTTCTTCCCCGGTCAGGAGCATCGGAGCGACGAGTTCCGCCGAATCAACCCGCTCGGCCACATCCCGGTGCTCGACGACAACGGCTACATCCTGTGGGACGCGACCGCCATCTCCATCTACCTGGCCACCCGCTACGACGAGTCCGGTCAGTGGTACCCGTTGGCCGATCCACAACGGCTCGGTCGGGTGGCGTCGTGGATGGCCTTCGCCGAGGGCACCACCAACACGGCGTCGGCCGCCCGCCTGCATGACACCCTCGGTTACGAGTTCGACGTCGAGGCCTGCCGTCGGGGCGCCCGGGATCTGTTCCGCCACCTCGACCGCCAGCTGTGGCTCGGGGAGCGCGAGGGCCGGGACTGGCTCGTCGAAGGCGACCACCCCACCATCGCCGATCTCGCCGTGTTCCCCGACGCCATGCTCGCGCCGCAGGGTGGCATCTCACTCACCCCGTACCCGGCCGTTCGCCGCTGGACCGATCGGGTGAAGGGCATCGACGGCTTCGTGGTCATGGCCGGCATCTACCCCCGCTGACCGGTATCAGGTATCAGAAGCTGCCTTCGGACACCCGGTCGATGCCCTGCAGCACGATCAGGTCTTCGTGCAGCTCCATCCAGACGTCGTGGAACGACTCGCACATCACGCCGGTGAACCGTTTGGTCTCCCCGCCGGCAACGGCCGTCGCCGCCTCATCAAGCCGGTCGATGTAGCGGCTCAGGCGGGGGAGCGCACTGGCCATGGCCTGCAGTGCCGGATGGGCCTTCTCATGCAGGGCCAGGAGCGAGTCGATGCACGACCGGTCGTAGTCGGCGTCGCTGTGATCGTTCGGCTCCCCGTTGCGAAGCTGCCAGTTGGTGCACAGCTCCTTGAACGCGGTGTTGTGGATCAGGAACTCGCCATACGGTTGGGCGAGGGCGACCGACAAACGCTCGCCGGTGTAGGTCGGGAGCAACGCCTCGTGTCGCTCCCGGCCCTCGGGCAGCAGGCTGTACATGTCGCGGGCTTCGAGGTGGCGGACGTGACCGGCCTCGACGAGGGCCGACAGGATCTCGGTCGGTAGTGTGCCGAGGCTGGTCTCGAATCCCGCCGGGGTCAGGAATCCCTTGACCCGCAACACATGGAGCACCAGCGTCTCGTCGGGCCCGGTCGACGGTGCCGTGCCGCTCGTGTCGCTCATCGTGGCCTCCTCTCCGAGTTCGCCGTCTTCGTCACGGGCGATCTCGAAGGCGAAGGATAGATCGTCGGGATCGACGAGGCCCGACCTCAGCAAGGCCTGGGCCACCGCCAGCCTGGTCATCGGCACCCGGAACGGTGAGCAGCTGACCGAGTCGAGACCCTGCCGGAGGAGGAAATCGATCGACCCCGGATGGCCGGCGTGCTCTCCGCACGCCCCGAGTTTGATCGAGGGTTTGACGGCCCGGGCCGTCTCACAGGCCAAGGCCACCAGTTGCCCGACGCCCGCGGTGTCGAGCACGGCGAATGGATTGTGTTCCAGGATCCCCAACCGCTGGTAGGCGGGAAGGAGGCGGGCCGCG
>JAOUGG010000802.1 GCA_029857855.1 Acidimicrobiia bacterium
ACCGTGAGAGCTGTCAAAGCCCGCACTCAGCGCAGATCATGAAGGCCAGAAACCTGGAGCTTGGCCTACTGATCCTGGCCACCCTCATCACCGGTGTCGGCTACGTCACAGTGTTCACGAGTCAGGCCACCGAAGAGGTCTTGAGCGACGTCACCTTCGATCTCCAGGGCCCCGTGGCCGGTTTCCTGTCCGTGGTGCTGGCGCTCCTGATCGGCACCCATGTCGTGATCCGCCTGGTCACGCCGCTGGCCGATGGGATGCTGTTCCCGAGCGCGGCCATGCTCAACGGCTTGGGGTTCGTGATGATCACCCGGCTCGACGAGGGCCTGGCCGACAGCCAGTCGGCGTGGATCTTCCTCGGCCTCGGCGCCTTCTGTTTCGTGCTCATCGTGTTGCGTGACCCCCGCAAGCTGGAGCGGTATCGCTACTCGCTTGCGGTCCTCGGCGTCGGCCTGTTGCTGTTGCCGTTGGTCCCCGGGCTGGGGGCCACGATCAATGGTGCCCGCATCTGGCTGCGGGTGGGCCCGTTCTCGATTCAGCCGGGCGAATTCGCGAAGATCGTACTGGCGGCGTTCCTGGCCGGGTATCTGGTCGACAAGCGGGAGCTGCTGACCCTCACCGGCAATCGCATCGGGCCGCTGCATGTCCCCGCGTTCCGCCATTTCGGGCCGCTGCTTCTGGCGTGGGGTGTGGCACTGATGGTGATGATCGCCCAGCGTGACCTCGGCTCGTCGCTGCTGTTCTTCACCCTGTTCCTCGTGATGATCTACGTGGCGACCTCCCGGGCCGCCTATGTCTTCCTGGGCCTGGTCATGTTCTCCATCGGGGCGGTGGTGGCCTGGCGTCTCTTCGGCCATGTCCAGAACCGGGTCGACATCTGGATCGACCCGTTCGCCGACGCCAAGGGCCGCGGCTTCCAGATCGCCGAGGGCGCTTTCGCGCTGGCCGACGGCGGTGTGACCGGCACCGGTCTCGGCCAGGGCACCCCGAAGAAGATCCCCTATGCCGCCACCGACATGATCTTCGCCGCGTTCGGCGAAGAACTCGGGTTACTCGGCGCCACCGCCATCCTCGTCACCTTCATGTTCTTCGTCGCCTCCGGATTCCGGGTCGCCACCAACGCACGGTCCCCGTTCGAGAAGCTGCTGGCCGCCGGCCTGACCTCACTGCTCGGCTTCCAGGCGTTCATCATCATCGGCGGCATCCTTCGGGTGCTGCCGCTGACGGGCGTGACGCTGCCGTTCGTCTCCTACGGTGGCTCGTCGCTGATCTCGAACTACATCATCCTCGGCATCCTGGTGCGCATCTCCCACAACTCCGTGGTCCAGGCCGCGGCCGAGCAGGAGGCCAACGCCCGCAGCAACGATGGAGTGCAGGTCGGCAGTGAGGCGAGGGCCGACTGGCAAGCACTGGGTGGTCGTGTATGAACCGCCCGCTCAAGCACGTCATCGCCGTGCTGCTCGGCTGCTTCACGATCCTGTTCGTACAGCTCAACCGGGTGCAGGTGTTCGACGCCGCCGCACTCGAGGTCAACCCGGCAAACACCCGCACCATACAGCGTGATTTCAACCGGCCCCGGGGCATCATCTCGACCGCCGACGGGGTCGTCGTGGCCGAATCCGAGGACACGCCGGGTGCGACCTTCGAACGTCAGCGCCTCTATCCGCAGGGCGAGCTGTACGCCCATGTCGTCGGCTACCACTCGTTCACGTTCGGAGCCGACGGCGTCGAGCGGACTTACAACGACGCCCTCGTCGGCCGCACCGCCTCCCAGGAGCTGTCGGGCCTGACCGACCTGCTGGAGGGCCGCAACCCGGTGGGCAACGTGGTGTTGACCATCGACGACGACCTCCAGCGTCTGGCCCGCAGCCAACTGGGTGAGCGCCAGGGGTCGGTGGTTGCCCTCGACCCTCGCTCCGGAGCGGTGTTGGCCATGTGGAGCTGGCCGTCGTACGACCCGAACCTGCTGGCCGCCAATAGTGGTACCGCGGCCAACGAGGCCTGGACCGAGCTGGTCGAGGCCGACGGCAATCCGCTGCGTCCTCGGGCCTACCGCGACGTCGAGTTCCCGGGTTCCACCTTCAAGCTGGTCACGGCGGCCGCCGCGCTCGAGACCGGGGCGGCCACCATGACCGAACCGGAGTTCGAGGTGACGGACGCCTACACCCCGCCGCTCACCGAGCGGCCGTTGACCAACTTCGGCGGCAGCACCTGTGGTGGCGACCTGACCGAACTGATCGTCGTTTCCTGCAACACCGGGTTCGGTCAGTTGGCGGCCGAGCGGATCGGACCGGGTCCGATGGTCGACCAGGCTCAGCGCTTCGGTTTCAACTCGGCTCCGCCCTTCGACCTGCCCAACGCGGCACAGAGCATCTTCCCGACCGACTACGGGTCGCTCGTGTCGAACCCGTCGGACCTGATTCCGGCCGGCGTCTACGAGAACACCCCGGCCCTGGCCCAGGCCGCTATCGGTCAGTTCGAGGTG
>JAOUGG010000804.1 GCA_029857855.1 Acidimicrobiia bacterium
GGCGGCGCGTTCTGCCACGGCCTGCTGTCGGGATGGTCGATCGAGAAGAGCGTCCGCTACGGAAACGCCGCCGGGGCAATCGTCGCCGGTCGCCTCCTGTGCGCCGACGACATGCCGTACGTCGAAGAGGTCGACGAGTTCCTGGCCGAACGAGAGGCCGGCAACGAGCACAACGAGGACAGGCACAACGAGGACAAGCACAACGAGGAGGCATCATGACGATCAGCGCGCAAACCGGTCCCGGTGTTCTGCTGTCGGTGACCCCGGAAACGGCGGGATGGCGGTACCTGTCGTTCTCGGTGATCGAGTTGGGAGCGGGGGACAGCCACGCCCAACGCCTCGACGACGCCGAAACGGCGGTCGTCCCCATCAGCGGCCGAGGCACGGTACGGCTCGACGAGCAGAGCCACGAGGTGGCCCGCCGTTCCGTGTTCACCGAGTTGGCCCCGGTGGCCTATGCCCCACCGGGGGTCGAAGTGGCCGTCGAGGCGGGCGACAAGGGTTTGACCGTCGCCATCGGCTCGGCCCCGGCCGAAGGCCGCTTCCCGGCACGGCTGATCGAACCGTCGACGATCCGCTCCGAGGTCCGGGGCGGCGGGGCGGCGCTGCGCCAGGTCAACCACACGCTTGCGCCCCCTGTCGAGGCCGAACGCCTGATCCTCTACGAGGTCTACGTGCCCCGCGGCACATGGTCGGGCTGGGCCCCGCACCGTCACGACGGAGTCGACGGCTCCCCCTACCTGGAGGAGACCTACTACTTCCGGATGGATCGCCCCGAGGGGTTCTGGATGCACCGCAACTGGGACGACGGCACCGGCTATGACGGCGACGGCCCGGATCCGTACGATCAGGTGATGTCGGGCGGCGACGGCGATTGTGCCCTCGTGCCCGGCGGCTATCACTCGTCCGTGGCCTGTCCCGGCGCCAACATGTACTTCCTCAACTATCTCGCCGGCGAACTGGTTGCCGAGAAGCGGGCAACGCCGCCGTGTTTCCACTCCGAGTTCACCTGGATCGAATCCGACTGGGGTGCCGGAGCCTGGGATCTGCCCGTGGTCGACCCGGCCAATGGAGCAACCCGATGATGGATCACGGAACCCGACGTCGCTTCCAGCGGCTGACCAACGCCGACGGCGTGTTCTGCGTCGCCGCGGTTGATCACCGCGACGCCCTGGTGGCCGAGTTCGCCCGACACGGCGACGGCGGCGCAGGAGCCACCGATCCGTCGCCCGAGGTGCTCACGACTTTCAAGGCCGATGTTCTGGGCGCCCTCGGTGCCCGGCCCTCGGCGGTCATGATCGAACCGGAGTTCTCCTTTCCCCATCTCACCGACGCCGGAATCATCGACCGCTCGGTCGGGGTGATCTGCGCCCTCGAGTCGCAGGGGTACATGGCCAACCCGGCCGACGGCAACGAGCTGATGCCGGGCTGGACACCGTCCCAGCTGCTCGAAGCCGGGGCCGATGCGGCCAAGCTGTTCGTGCTGTACCGGGCCGACGACGAGGCCCTGGCCCCTCGCCAGGAACGACTCGTCCGCCGTGTGGTCGAGCAGTGCGCCGCCGAGCAACTGCCGGTGCTGATCGAACCCATTCCCTACAACCTGACCGATGGCGATGCCGGGGAGCGGCGGGAGCTGATCCTACGTTCCGCCTCGCGGCTGACCGAATTCGGGCCGATGATCCTCAAGATGCCGTTCCCCGGACCGGGATCATGCGAGTTGCTCAACGACGCCTGCGGTGACAACCCCTGGACGTTGCTGAGCTGGGGTGTGGGGTTCGACGACTTCACCACCCAACTGACCGAGGCGGTCACCGCCGGCTGCTCCGGATTCATGGTCGGTCGGGCCCTATGGCGGGAGGCGCTTCCCGTCGACACCAGGCCCGAGGTGCTGAACACCACGGTCCTCGAGCGATTCGACAGGCTCTGCGAGATCGCGGCCGAGGCGAGACCATGGCATCATCACTACGGGCCCGCCTCCCTCGACGACTGGCCCTGGGCTCGCTGACCCGACCGGGCCGATCCCGTTCCCTCAGTATCCATCCCGCACTCTATTCATCCCGCTTTTGGAGTTACACCCATGGAGACCGTTCGACTCACCACCGCTCAGGCCATCGTTCGCTGGATGATGGCCCAGCGAACCCGGCTGGCCGATGGCAGCGAGGCACCGATGTTTCCCGGCGTCTTCGGCATCTTCGGTCACGGCAACGTGACCTGCCTCGGTCACGCCCTGGAAGAGGTGAAGGAGCAGTTTCCCACCTGGCGAGGTCAGAACGAGCAGGGCATGGCACTGGCGGCCGTGGCCTACAACAAGGCGGTCCGGGCCCGTCAGGTCATGGTCGCCACCTCGTCGGTCGGTCCCGGCGCCACCAACATGGTGACCGCGGCCGCGGTGGCGTCGGCCAACCGCCTGCCCTTGCTGTTGTTCTCCGGCGACACGTTCGTCAGCCGTGTCCCGGATCCGGTGCTGCAGCAGGTCGAGAAC
>JAOUGG010000805.1 GCA_029857855.1 Acidimicrobiia bacterium
CTTTGCGATCCCGGAGATCAGGCCGGTGGCCAGTTCGAGCGGCAACAGGATGGCCACGGCGAACAGGTTGAAGAAATCGTGCACCGTGGCGGCGGCGAAAGCCCGCTTGAACTCGGCCGAGGCACGTATATGGCCGAGTGACACCAGGGTGTTGGTAACAGTGGTGCCGATGTTGGCACCCATGATCATCGGAACCGCCTGTTCCAGGCCCAACGCCTGGCTGGCGACCAGGCCGACGATGACGGAGGTGCTGGCCGACGACGACTGCACGAGGACGGTACCGAGGATGCCGATGAAGAGGCCGGCCAGTGGATTGTTGACCGGAGCGAACAGCTGCTCCTGCGTTTCGGCGCCCATGTCCTTGATACCCGCTTCCAGCATCGACACGCCGACAAGGAACAGGTAGATCAGTGCGAACACCAGCACCGCTCGAACGGGGCCGGGCATCTTGGGCCGGGTTTGGGATTTCGGATTGGCGATCGTCATGGTTTGGATTCGGTCGATCGACCCCGTGATCCGAGGGGCCGCCATCGTCCGGCGTGAGTGTAGCGCAAGGCGAGGCCGGGACAACTAGGCGGCGAGGTCAAAACTTGCGATCGTGCAGCCAACCGAAAAAATCGGAATGGGGGCGTAGAAATGGACCGTACCCGGCGCTCCCCCTGCGGCCGCGGCGGTGGCAACGTAGGTCCGTATTTCGAAGCCGCCCTGCCCGGCCTCGGCGTAGACCCCGAGATCGTCGTAGGCCAGCAACGCCTCACGGTCGTTGAGGCACCACTGCTCCATGAACCTGCGGTCCCACTCCTCGTTGATCTTTCCCGAGTCCGGTGTAGCCGGCCAGTGGGAGATGCCACCCGTGCCCACGATGGCCACCTTCTCGGGTACCGAATCGGCGGCCCGGCGGAGCGCCTCACCGAACGCCCAGGCCCGGTGCACCGGCGTGAGCGGTGGTCCTTGGCAGTTGATGTTGGCCGGGACCACCGGAAGATCGAAGTCGGGGGTCAGGAAATGGAGGGGAACGGCGATGCCGTGGTCGAACTTCCACTCCTCCGCGTAGGCCAGATCGACGGTCTGCATGACTTCGGTGATCAGGCGTTTCGACAGGTCCTTGTGGCCCGGGGCCCGGAAGGGCTTGATGCCGAGCCAGCCGGGATCCTCGATCGGTCCGTCGTAGAAGTCGGCCATGCCCATGGCGAACGCCGGCATGTTGTCCATGAAGAAGTTGGCGAAGTGCTCGGCCGCGACCACGATCAGCGCCTCGGCTCCCGACTCGACGATGGCGGTGCGCATGTCCTGGTAGGCGGCATAGAACGCGTCGCGCACCTCGGGGTCGGCCTGATCGGCCCGGCCGGTGATGCCGGGAGCGTGGCTGCAGACGCCGGCGTAGACGAGTGGCATGGCTAGGTCGTTCCTTCCTGGTCGGTGGCGCCCCCGGACGGGGTTGCCGGTGCCATCGGGGCCGACGACGAGGCGGCATGGTGGCCCAGACGGGCGGCGTGGGCCTCGGTGCCCTCATAGCCGGTCATGGCGTAGACGCCCTCCCGGACCGGTCCGTGTTCGGCCACACCGTCGCGCATCCGTTGCAGATAGTCGGCCCACTCGATGTGATGGAGGGCGGCGAAATGCATGAGAATCTGCCCGTTGACGCCGAGGTGGAAGAGGAGGCCGATGTCGGGCTCGACGAGGGCCTCGACCTCCTCGTCGGTCAGCTCGTACGGTTCGAGCACCGCCCGCCGGTCGGCCCGGTAGCGCTGCTGCAACTCGGGTTCACGGTTGAGCTGGTAGAGGAACTTCTGGACGTAGTAGAGGCTCATGGGCGGACGGATCCGGTATTCAGCCGGTGGCCAGGTCGGGGATGGGGTGGGTGTCGAGGGCGATGGCGATGTTCTTGGTCTCCATGTAGAAGTCGAAGCTCCAGTCTCCCCCGTCGCGCCCGATTCCCGACGCCTTGGTACCACCGAAGGGGGTGGGCAGATGTCGAACGTTCTGTGAGTTGACCCAGACCATGCCGGCTTCAAGCCCCTGGGCCACCCGGTGTGCTCGACCGACGTCGGAGGTCCACAGGTAGCCGGCGAGGCCGTACTGGATGTCGTTGGCCAGCCCGACGGCATCCGCCTCCTCGGCGAACGGAATCGCGGTCAGGACCGGACCGAAGATCTCCTCCTGGGCGATGCGCATGGAGTTGCGGGCGTTGACGAAGAGCTGGGGCACCACCCAGTTGCCGCCGGCGGGTGCGTCGGCGTACGGCGTGCCGTCGACCACGGTGGCTCCTTCGGACCGGGCCAGATCGGTGTAGGAGCACACCTTGTCGCGGTGCCGGGGGTGGATCAGGGGCCCGACGACGGCATCGGGGTCGAGCGGGTGACCGACTGGGATGCGGCGCACCTTGTCGGCCAGCCGTTCGGTGAAGTCCTGGTAGATCGTGTCCTGCACGAGCACCCGGCTGGAGCTGGTGCAGCGTTCTCCGTTGAGGCTGTAGATCAT
>JAOUGG010000806.1 GCA_029857855.1 Acidimicrobiia bacterium
CCGTAACAACAATACCGTGCAACCGTGCACCGACCGTTGGAACACGACGTCCTCGGCTCTGCTGGCGTCGAGAACCGTCAGAATCGCGCACGGCCCCTGTACCGCGCCGGGGACCCTCAACCCGCGCATCTCGCTCACGGACGAGCGGTGGCGTTCACGGCCTTGCACCGGCAAGGTCCAAAGACACGAGGACCTCGGGCCGACAGCCGACCCCTCCAGCTGTGCCACGATCGCCTCGAAGGCGCCATCATCGACGCGAACCCGTCGTCTCATCGACGAAATCGCGACAGCAACCGGGCGGAGAGCTATGGATATCAGATGGGCTATCAACGCTCCAAGCCAAGGCCAGCACCCGACTCCGCGCCTACCGCGCACAGATGACACTGCATTACGGCCGGTGATGCGAGGTTTGGGTTGGTGATCGTGCGGCGGTGATGTGGAGTGCGGCGGCGATTCTGCCCATGCGGAGGGCGCGCCCTCGCGTCCGGGCTACCTATTTGGCCAGTTCGGTCAGATGGTCCTCGTAACGGCCGCCCCCGCCGGCGAGGAGTTCCTCGGTGGACGGCACCGAATAGACCACCACCCGATCGTCGAGCAGGTCGCTGAAGGCCAGCAGTGTGCCGTCGTCGGACACCTCCAACCCGGTGGTCTGATTGCCGCCAATGATCGCATCCAGCATCTCACCCGTCTCGGTGTCGATCAGGAGGACCGAGCCCCACTCGGGTCCGGGCAGGTAGTACGACTCGGGATTGTTGCGACCGCGGTTGGACACGAAAAGCACCCGGCCATCGGGGCTGAGGTCAATCGAGTTGGGCTTCCTGTCGGTCGTTGCAAGCACCGTGACCTCGTCGGTTTCGGTGGCAACGGCGAAGATCGTGTCCCTGGTCATGTCAGAGGCGTAGACCACCGAGCCGTCGGGTGAGCCGACCAGGTGGCGCATCGAACCACCGGTTCGTTCCAGAACCTGGCTGTCGCCAGAGACGAGGTCGATGACTTCCAACTCGCCGGCGGCAAACCCGGTCACGTAGAGCCGTTCGCCGTCGGGCGTCGGATACAGGCCTCGGGGCGTGCGCACCGTAGGGAAGAGGCGCGTGACCTCCCCGGCGACCAAGTCGATTTGAGAGACGTTGTCGTCAACCCAGTTCGATGCGTACAGCGTGGTTTCGTCGGGTGACAGAGCGATGACCTTTGTCCACGCACCCCTGGTGTTGAACTGACGCTTCACCGCCCGGCTGGCGACGTCGACCTCGAACACCGAGTTCGTCTGCATCTGGCTGACGTAGGCGGTGTCGCCGGAACGGTTGAAGATCACCTCGACCGCGCCCTGGTCGAGATCGATGGTGGCCGTAACATGCCCCGAAGCCACATCGATCACCTCGACCCCGCTGCCGTTGAGAATTGTCGCCCAGACCTCCGATCCGTCCGGGGTGAAGGCCACGCCCTTGGGAGCTCCACTCACCTCGACCTCGAACAGTTTGTGCACCAGCTGCCCCGGTCGATCAAGCCATATGGTGGCCTCGGTGGTGGCACCGGAAACGCCGTCGAGAACGATCTCGCCTCGGTAGTCCTGGTAGCCGTCGGCCGACACGGTCACGTCCACGACCTCGGCAGGGATCTCGACGGTGATCGGGTCGGGCCCCTGACCCTGCGCCGAGAAGCCGTTGGCGGTGTGCAGGTTCACGGCCGCCTCCGGAGGGTGCACCTCGATCATCAGCGAGCGGGGTTCCGGTGGCTGGGTACTCGTCGTGGACGACTCAGGCGTGGGAGGAGCGGCCTCCCCGGATGCCGGCCGGCCGGCCGTTGATTCCGATGGGCCCGAACCCACCGATGAGGGGGAAACCTCCGATCGGGCCTGGTCGTCGGTTCTCCGGGTCACGCCTGCACACCCGACCAGCACCGCCATAGTCGCCACGGCCCACAGCATCACGGCGGCGGCCGGCCGGGCCCGCCGCCGACGTGGGCGTCGTTGCCACCGGTCTCGACGAAGGCGGAGCCGCTCCCAGCGTCGTCGGCCGAGTCGTTGTTGTCGTTGTTGTCGTTGTCCGTGGCGCATGATCAGGGGGTCTTGCCTCACGATCTGAGTAGGTGGGATGGGTCGATGCCCTGCGACGCGGGGACGGCACCGCCCGCGTCCCGCATCCGGGACTCCGGGATCGTGCCCTCATCCATTTCAGCCGCCAGCGCCCCCGGCGTGGCGGCTCCGGCCTCTCGACATCATCGCTCGTCGAACAGACGGCGGGAGCGACAAGAACGGCCATCGGCCAGCCAACGTGACGCTCCACGTAGTAACCCTAGTTCGCTGTGGTCGGGCGCGGACAATCACTCATGCCCCAGCTCGGGGGCGTTGGAGTTCAGAAGGACAAGAACGCCAGCGCCACGGTTCCGGGCTACGGTCGCCACCGACGACACCTCGGACCCCTACGAGCCTCCTGTGAGAATCGAACTCACGACCTCTTCCTTACCATGCGCTCCCACAGGCC
>JAOUGG010000807.1 GCA_029857855.1 Acidimicrobiia bacterium
CGACCCGGAGGTGTCGGCATCCGAAGCCACCGGTGCCGTCGTCACCGTGCCGGAGGTATCCGAGGCGGTGGCGGCCGCCGTCGACGCGGTCGTGGACGACGCGTTCGTGGACGACGCGTTCGTGGATGATGTGAGAGGAGGCCGGGTCGCAGCCGGTGTCTCGCCGGACCGACCACGGCCGTTCGATCCACTCGATTGGGCGGACGTCGACGTCGAGTCCTCAGCCGGCGGTGTCGTCGCGGTTGTCGGGGTCTCCTCGGTGGGGTCCGGATCCTCGGCCGGCGCCGACAGCACGCTCACGCCGTCGGGACGAATCTCCAGGGTCTCACCTCCGAGCACCCGGACGGCTACGGTTCTCGGCTCCTCATCGCCGACCGACCATCGGACGGTGTACGGACCGGGCACCAACGGGTCACCGGCGACGACGGATCGCCAAGCTCCTCCGGGGCCGACCAGCGATGCGGTGACCGCGGATTCGGCGGCGACGTCGACGACGGCCAGACGAATCACGCCATCGACCGGCAGGAGTTCGACGTGGCGATCATCGCCCAGCGCCACTTCGACATGAACCGGACCGTCCCACGTTTCCGGATTCGTTCCCCGTTCGAAGAGGCCCGCGTCGTTGACAGACAACGGTTCGGACCAGCCGTCGATGTGCAGGCGCACCGTCATCTCCGGCGACGAGACGGCATCTGCGGGCCCGCCGGACGCAATGGTGAAGACCGGCGGAATGGTTGTGGCCGAGTTGGCGGCCACCGCACCGGCCTGCGGGCCGAGCATCACCGCACCGGCGGCGGCCACGACCGAAAATCCGGCCAGCGCGCGTACCAGCGCCAACTGACCGAACGAGACCTCCGACACCAGGTGGTCGGCGTTCGACTCGCTGAACGACGGGCCACTCGACAATCCCAGGGCGCAGTATTCGGTGATGGCCATCCGGTCCTGGATGCTGATGTCGTCGAACTCGAGGCCGATGCGCACCGAACCGGATTCGTGAAGTGTGGCCGAGCGAATCGTGCCGGTCGCCTCGATTCGCCGCTCGGCGCCGCCGTGACCGGTGATGGTGAACTGGAACGACGCAGGGGTTCCGATCGGCGGGGCCGAGTCGACCAGGGCCCCGAGCCCCGACGGCGTGATATCGAGCGTCGTGCCGGCCGCACCGGCCACGATGATCTCCGTCTCGAGCTCGACCCGAGGGCTGCGACGCCGGCCCTGGTCGCGGGCCAGGCCGCCGAGCACGGCGAACAGCCCGATCGTCGCCCCGACCGACGCGATGAGCAGGACCGCGGCGTCGCGGCGACCCATGGCCGGGAGCACGATCGGGTAGAGCGTGGCCAGAGCCCGGCCGATCAGCGCCAGCTCGAAGGCGACGAAAGCCAGGATCAGAAACTGCATGCGACCGAGCGATCCCCGGTGGGCGAGACGCACGCCGGGATGCAGCAGCTGCAACGGCCTGGCGAATCGTGGCGTCAGCGCGGCAATGTCGGCGCCGAGTGTTCGCCATCCGTGCTTGACCCAGTCGCCGAATCCCATCGTGCCACCGGAGAGCATCCGGCGGGCCAGCATCGATGCGGCCGAGTAGCCCGCCATCGTCGCCAGCACCGATGTGGTGGCGGCTGCGACCGGCAGGCGACCGACGATCAGGCAGATCCCCAGGATGACCAAGATCCCCAACTGGCGCAGCCCGTGGGTGGTCGACATCGCCGCAGCCAGTGCCGCCCGACGGATGGGCCAGGCGACATCCGGAATCGTCCAGCTGAGCCCCAGCTCCTCCAGCGCCGCGAGGCTGCGCTGCCGGCGCTCAGCGAGGTAGGGCTTGAGCGAGTCGGCCGCCGGTACCCGGATGACAGGTCGGGGGTCGTAGTCGAAGCGCCATCCGGCACGCTTCAGTTCGACCGCATAGCGGCTCAGCACCGACGTGCTCGGATCGTCGACGACGGTATGGTCGACGAACGCCGCCCGCCTGAGCAGCGAGCCCGGTCCGTGCCAGGGGGCAAGGCCACGTTCGGCTCGGGCCGGGCCGACGAGTCTTCGCTCCAGCGCCTGCTCGTCGCCGGCGCGGTCAACGTGCACCAGCGATTGGGGATTGAGCAGCCCAACGGCGATCTGATTTACGGCCACGCGTTCACCGATGGTGCGGGCCTCGATCGCCCCCACCATGTCCGGCATCGGCACCTGACCGGCTTCGAGCCACAGGACCCACGGATACTCGGTGTGGTCGAGGACGAGATCGAGGCGATCGACGGCTCGGCGGTGAATCCGGTCGTTCACAAGGACCAGGCGAATGGCGAGCGTATCCCAATGGCGACTGAGTTCCAGCAGCTCGCTACGGCGACCGGCCTCCACCAGCACGGTGACGCGGGCTACGTCGTCGGTTGCCTGCAGGCCGACGATCGAACGCTCGACATCCAGCGCCGTGGCCGACGGCGAGACCACGATCGCCACTTCGAGATCGGTGCCGGCCTCGATATGTTCGCCG
>JAOUGG010000809.1 GCA_029857855.1 Acidimicrobiia bacterium
GCAAACCGGCCAGCTCGTCGACGGAGGCAAAGTACGGCCACGCCAGCGGGTCCTCCTCGTGGGCTGCCTCCGGCCCGTAGTAGTGGGCGAGCGGTTCCATCAGGTCGCAGGCGATGAAGTAGCCGTCGTTCTCGACCAGCGACGGGAGCTCGGCCCGCTTCCGTTCGGCCGACCAGTGGTAGCCGCCGCTGATGTAGGGAACGGAAGCGTAGACGCCGTCGATGGCGTCGAGGCGACCTTCCCGCTTGGCCTTCAGCGCGGTCGCCAGGGTGAGGTTGCCGCCGCCCGACTCACCCTGAACGGTGATGCGCGAGATACCCAGTTCGTCACGGTGTTCATGCACCCAGTCGAGCCCGGCGGCGCAGTCGTTCAGGCCACGGGGGAACGGGTTGTGACCGGCGGCCGTCCACGCATTACGGAAATCGACGCTGATGGCGATGACCCCGCTTGACGCCAGCGACTGACACCACCGCAGATGCACCGGGGAGTCGGTCGGCAGGATGGTCATACCTCCACCATGGATATAGAGCACCGCAGGCAACGGCCCGCCAACGCCGGCCGGGCGGAAGATCCGAAGCGTCAGCTCATGGCCGTCATCGGCTGTGATGACCTGCTCCTCGTAGGAGAGCTCCTCGTCGCCGTCGACGCCGAGCGGGATCACCTCGTAGAGGCCACTGAAGCCGGCGTCGGCTGCGGCGATGAACTCGCCGATCGCCTCGAGCCCTGCGGTTCGGTCGAGTGGCGCCGGCTCGCCGAGCCCGTCGAGCTGCAGCGCAGCGAGCATCGCCCGCAAACGGCGGTCGATGCGAGGATCGGTGGCCGGTGAACTGGCCGGGTCACCGAGCCGCCCCGGTCCGCCCTGGTGTGTCGTGGTATCAGTCATGTGGCAATCCCCCGGAATCGATGTGACGCGCCCGTCACACATCGTCGCATATCCTCGCCGTGGCGTCCGATCCGGTGCAAAGAATCCTCGCGGCCTCGTGGTTTGGTTCGGCAGTAGGACTGGAACCCGGCGGCCCGCTCGTGTAGAAAGGGTGAACAGCGGCGATTGCATGCCCGCAAGGATGGATTCGATGGACCTCTTGGTGTTGGTTGTGGTGCTGGTGGTCGTGATTGCGATCCTGGTCGGGCTCTTCGTGTTGTTCCGACGGCGACAGCGGAGCGGTGACGTGCTCGCCACCTCCGGCCCGGGAACGTCGAAGGAGACCGACCGTTGACCACGTCACGAGTGATGCGAGCCTCGGATGTCTCCGGGCTTCCGGTGGTCACGATCAACAGCGGCGACGACGTGGCCGAGATCAAAGACGTCGTCTTCGACGGCACGAATCACCGTCTGGTCGGCTTCACGCTGAACAAGCGGGGCTGGTTCCGCGGCAAGCTCCGTAAGCAACTGCCGGCCGGATCGGTTGCGGCCATCGGGCCCGACGCGGTCATGGTGGCCGACGCCGTCGACCTCGAGGACCCGGAGGTCCCACTGGGTGATGCCGAGACCCACGCGGTGATCGGGAATCGTGTCATCTCCGCCAACGGCAGCAACCTCGGGAGCATCATCGGGGTCATCATCACCACCGGCGATGATCCCGAAGCGGTCGGCTATGAGGTCGAGGGCGAAGACGGCAGTGCCTACTTCGTGCCGATCTCGGCCCAGCTGGCGCTGTCGGACAACAACCTGCTCATCCCCGAGTCCTCCACCGACTTCATCCGAAACGACCTGGCCGGCTTCGGTGCGGCCCTCGCCGACCACCGGCGAGCCCTCGACGCCGCCTCACAACACGGGGCGTCCGAGGCCGAGTCGACAGGCGGTACCGGAGCATGAGCGACGCCTTCACCTCCGCGATCGGACGCAAAGTGGTCGACTCGGCCACCGCGGATGACGTCGGAGAGATCAAAGCGTTCGTTGTCGACCAAGCCGGGCGGCAGATCACCCGAATTCAGATTGCGGGCCGCGGCCGCCACGCCAAGATGGTCGACTGGGACGACGTCAACACGTTCGGAGACGACGTCGTGTTGATCGCGTCACAGAGCGCGATCCATGAACCGACCGAAGAGCGGACCACCGACATCGTCAAGGGCGACGTCCACTACATCGGCTCACGCATCCTCTCGGTCGAAGGATTGGAGCTGGGACACGTCAAGGACGTGCACTTCGACACCGACTCCGGCGAGGTGATCGCGCTCATGAGCGACAGCGGACGGATCGATGGCGCCCGCATTCGCAGCCTCGGGACCTACGCCGCCGTCGTGGAGAGCTGATCCGGCCGGCGTCGCCGCCCGGCGGATCAGGCCGTTTGGATCGGGGCCAGGTCGGGGACGAGTTCCAGGTAGCGGGCCTCGGTGAGAGCCAGGTTGCCACGCAGACTGGCCCGTAACGCCGACAGCATGGGTTGGGGGGAACCGCCGACGTCGAACAGGGTCATCCGGATGGCGAGCCCGTCTCGCAACGCCGCCAGGCGGGCGGCCGCCTCGCCGGGATCGGGG
>JAOUGG010000808.1 GCA_029857855.1 Acidimicrobiia bacterium
TTGGGCACGTTGTGGAGTCCCTCCACCTCGAACCGCCACAGGCGACGAACCAGCGGTTGCAGGATGCGGCGGGCCGGCGCCTGGTAGCGCCCTATACCCTCGGGAATCATGCTCAGATGTCCTCGCTTACATGCGACGGTTTGCGATCCATCGACACAGTAGCAGATGCAGGGGTACGGGCGAAGAGCGGATCCGGTCGGCGGTCACGCGCCAGCACTCCACCGTCACTCCACCTTCACTCGACGATCGAGGACGGGCGGATCGTGACGGGACCGGCGTTGAGATCGACGCCGAGCAGCAGGGCGGCACGGTCGACAGCCAGGCCCCGCTCCACCGCGGTGTCGATGGCGGCGACCGCGGACGGGGTGTCGAGGTCGTTGTCGAGGGCGGCCCGCACCTCCTCGAGACCACCATCGCCCGGGCCTTCGCGGCCCTCTCCGGCGGCCAACCACCGCTCGAGGCGGGCTGCGGCGGTCGGCATCATCTCGTCGTTCCACTCCCAGGCGGTGCGGTAGTGGTTGGCCACGATGCATAGCCGGATGGCCCGGGTGTCGTACTCCTTGCGCAGATCGCTGACGAACACGAGGTTGCCCAACGACTTCGACATCTTCTCGCCGTCCATCCGGACCATGGCCTGATGCATCCAGTGGTGGACGAACGGTTCACCGGTGGCGGCCGACGACTGGGCGGCCTCGCACTCGTGGTGGGGGAAGATGAGATCGGCGCCGCCCCCGTGCAGATCGATCGTGGTGCCCAGTTCCCGAAGAGCGAGCGCCGAGCACTCGATGTGCCAGCCCGGCCGGCCCGGTCCCCACAGCGAATCCCAGGCCGGTTCACCGTCGGCCGACGGCTGCCACAACACGAAATCCAGTGGGTTCCGCTTGTTGGGATCGTCGGGATTCCCCCCTCGCTCGGCCGCGTACTCGAGCATCGTGGCATGGTCGTAGCCCGAGATGCGGCCGAAGTCGGGCCATGTGCTGATGTCGAAGTACACCGCTCCCCCGGCCTCGTAGGCGTGGCCGTTCTCGAGCACCATGCCGATGAAGCCGCGGATGTCGGCGATGGCGGACGTCGCCCGGGGCTCGCTCCACGACGGCAGCATGTCGAGTGCGTCCATGTCGTCGTCGAACCGGGCGGTCTCGGCCGCGGCCAGATCGAGATAGTGGACGTCGATTTCGCGGGCCTTGGCCAGGATCGAATCGTCGACGTCGGTGATGTTGCGCACACAGCGGGTCTCGTAGCCCAGGTCCCTCAGCCGGCGCTGAAGGACGTCATAGGTGACGTAAGCGGTGGCATGTCCGAGATGGGTGGCGTCATACGGCGTGATACCGCAGGTGTACATCGTCACGATCGGACCCTCTGGTTCGAACGGGATGACGGCCTTCGCCGCGGTGTCGTAGAGCTTCATCACGGTATTGAAACTAGCGAACTTCGTGTGCTCAACCATTGTCGGGCGACGGCGGCCCGGCCGACCCCGGAGCCCGGGACCGGTGTAACGCCTACCGACCGGTTAGGGTCAGAGTCCATATGGGTTTACTCGACGGCAAGAAGATACTCGTCACCGGCGTGTTGACCGACGACTCGCTGGCCTTCGGCGTGGCACAGTTGGCCCAGCAGGAGGGCGCTGAGGTGGTGCTCACCGGCTTCGGCCGAGCACTTCGGCTGACCGAACGAACGGCCCGCAAGCTCGATCCGGTACCCGATGTGTACGAGTTGGACGTCACCGACCCCGAGCACGGCGAGGCGCTGCGGACCACCCTCACCGAACGCTGGGGTCGGGTCGACGGGGTCCTGCACTCGGTCGGGTTCGCCCCCGAGGCCTGCCTGGGCGATGACTTCTTCGCCCCCACGTGGGACGACGTGTCGGTCGCGGTTCACGTATCGGCCTATTCGCTTCGGTCACTGGCCGACATCACGGTTCCGCTGATGACCGAGGGCGGCTCCATCGTCGGTCTCACCTTCGACGCAACGGTGGCGTGGCCCGCCTACAACTGGATGGGTGTGGCCAAGGCCGCACTCGAGTCGTTGAACCGCTACCTGGCCCGTGAGCTCGGACCGAAGCAGATCCGGTCCAACCTGGTGGCCGCCGGACCGATGAAGACCATCGCCGCCAAGTCGATCCCGGGCTTCGCCGCCTTCGAGACCGAATGGGTCAAGCGGGCCCCCCTGGGCTGGGATGTCTCCGACTCCGAGGGCGTCTCCAAGGCCTGTGTCGCGTTGCTGTCGGACTGGTTCCCGCAGACGACCGGATCGATCATCCACGTCGACGGCGGTTATCACTCCATCGGTGCCTGAGTGTCCTTCGGACCTCGAGTTTCGCCTGCGGCGAAACATCGCCAGGTGTCCTTCGGACCTCGAGTTTCGCCTGCGGCGAAACATCGCCAGGTGTCCTTCGGACCTCGAGTTTCGCCTGCGGCGAAACATCGCCAGGTGTCCTTCGGACCTCGAGTTTCGCCTGCGGCGAAACATCGGGTGCGG
>JAOUGG010000810.1 GCA_029857855.1 Acidimicrobiia bacterium
CCTGGACGCCGGGTTCGTCGACACCGTGACGGCCTACGCGAACTCCTATCGGGTTCTGCAACCTCCGTCACTGGTGAACAAGTTCGCCGCCATGCCAAGCCTTCACGTCGGATGGAACCTCTTGGTCGGTATCGCTCTGTTCCAATCGAGTCGCAACACCGCGATTAGAGTCTTTGCCGTGGTCGCGCCACTTCTGATGGCGATCGCCGTTGTCGCAACCGGTAACCACTACGTGGTCGATGGTGCGGTCGGTACGGTGGTGGCTCTCGTGGGAGCCGGACTCGCCAGCCTCATCACCCGTCCACTTCTTCACCTCGACTACCGAATCCGCCACTGGAACGAGCCGGGTTTCCGCAGAGAACGCCGGAGGTCGGCCGCGCCGCCGGTTGAGGCCGACGAGCTCGGAGAGTGCCGGTCGGAGGACCCGACGTGAGCATCACCTGTACGATCCCGCGCTCGGTCCTGGCCACGACCCGGTGTCAGCGGCGTCGTGACCTTCGCCTCTGCCCGATCAGGCGTCGTTGCGACGAAGCTGAGATGCAGGAGCGAAGTTGGAGGTGTGACATGAGGTTCTTCGATGGACCGGCGCAACGAATCGGCTGGTTGTTCGTCGTGGCGACAGCGGCAGGCGTGTTGAGCGTTGTGATGATGTCCTCAACGCTCGGAGATGACGATCTGCTCTCCGCAGTGTATTCCAACCAGAGTTCGCTGATCGTCGGCCAAATGCTGATCTTCGTGATGCTGACTGCGATGGTCGGCACGGCCGTGTTGCTCGCTCCGATTCTCAGGATACACAGTGAAAACTTGGCACTGAGCTACGTGTTGGCCAGAACGCTCGAGGTGGTGATGATCGCCATCGGTCTCGTCGCCGGACTCCTCCTCGTACCACTGAGCTGGGATTTCGCAGCGGCCGGTGGCGGTGACGCCGCAAGCGCCGCGGTGCTGGCAGACTCGCTCAAGGCATCCAGTGACTGGACGGGCTATCTGGGCGCCCAGATGATCTTCAGCATCTCGGCACTGGTGCTGAATTGGGCATTTCTTCGAAACGGTCTTATTCCCCGCTGGCTCGCTTTGTGGGGATTGATGGGTGTTCCACTTATGTTCGCCTCTGGTTTCCTGGTGATGTTCGAGTCCCTCAACTCGAATGCATCGGCGTTGAACCTGCTGGTCGTACCTCTCGCCGTCCAGGAGATGGCCATGGCCATCTGGCTGATCGTGAAGGGGTTCGCCGACGTCGGCGAACACGACGCGGCGTCGATTGAATCTCATCAAATGGCCGCATCATGATGAAACGCGACGTCCCTTGAGGGTCGCAAGCCTCACGCGACGGAGGATGACATGGTGCCGAATCTGACAACGGACCGAGTCTGGGAGGACATCGAGAAGCACGTCTTCGGTGTGCTGGGCTTCGTGACGGCCCAGGGTGAAGCGCGAACAGTTGGCATCGTCTATGTCGTGGACGACCACAAGCTGTACATCGGTGCCCAAAGGTCGGCGTGGAAGACGAAACACATCGAGCGCAATCCGCACGTCTCGCTCACGATTGCCATCGCCAAGCGTGTCCCGTTCATGCCCTGGATCAAGATCCCTGCCGCAACGATCACCTTCTCGGGGACCGCTCGAGTCCTGGATCGCAGCCAGATCGAGCCCGAGTTGCTCGAGAAGGTCTACCGCCATGACCAAGCGGGAACGGAGTGGTGCGCCATCGAGGTGACCCCGGTGAAGGACTTCATCACCTACGGCGTTGACACGTCGTTGCTGCAGATGCGCTCTCCCGAGAAGGCTCGGGGGCGCGCTCCGGTGACCACCGCGTAGCAAACGAAGCCGAGCTCTTGGCGTGTCAGCGCGCCGAATCCCTCAGAGAAGAGCACCCCATTGGCGTCGACCGCAACGATCGCCCAGGGGCCCGCTCATGGTTCAGCCTTCGAGCGATGCGATGGAAGCAGCGATGGTGATGATCGCCATCGCGGCCCACACGGCACCGAAGATGTAGCCGAGCCGGACGTTCTTCGGTGCCCCGATCCGGACGCCTCTGCGTTGCATGGCGACCCGGGTGAAGACGATCCGGCCGCCGAAGTAGAGATACATGCCGCCACCCACCAGTCCGAAGTAGGCCCAAGAACGGGCGTTGACGGTCAACAACACCCCGGCCACGACCATCGTCCACAGGGTCACGGTGTCCCAGAACGCCTCGCCCCGACCATCGGCCCAGAAGGCCGGGTCGACATCTTCTTCGGCCTCGGCGAGCTTCCATCGCGCCGAGGTGGCAGGTGAGAACCAGGCGATGGCCTGGCCGCCCCAGGCCAGCAGCGACAGCAGCGTAACCACGACCCCCCAGAACACATTCACCGCGGACCGGCTCCTTCGGCGCTCGATGACTCGATGATTCGGCCGGTCAGCTCGCGGTGCATCATCGGTTCGGTCCTGTGCGTTGGTCGGCCATGACCGCCACGACATCTGCGGCTTCATCGGTGCCA
>JAOUGG010000811.1 GCA_029857855.1 Acidimicrobiia bacterium
CTCTGTTTCGAGATCGTCGCGGTTCACGAATTGATCGACCAGCAGGTATTGCCGGCCCTCGATCGTGACCACATCGGTCGGCCAGCGTTGAGCGAACCCGGCGGGAGGGTCGGCGAAACGGATCAAGCCGGTGGACCCGTCAGCCCGCTGGTGCTCGATGCCGGACGGGGTAACGGTCAACCACCCATCGCTGCCGTCGGCCACCGAGTTTGGTGACGGCGGAAGCGGCGCTGGTTGCGTGCCGCTTCCATCGCCCTCGGCGGAACCATCGCTCTCGCCGGGAGCCACATCGACGGCGTCGGCTTCGCCCGCGGCGCCGTCGTTCGGATCGTCGACGGCATCGAGTTCATCGTCGGACGTACCCGGTGTCGTGGCGTCGCCGGTCGGCTCGCCGTCGGGATCGGGAACGGTCGTGTCGATGCCGTCGCCGTCGGCCTGGCCGTCCGAAGCGGAGACGATCGTGGTGTCGCTCTCCGGTCGAAACGCATTCAACGCAGCAACACCTCCCATCGCCACCAGAGCGACGGCGGCAACGGACGTGGTGATCTGGCGATTGCGGCGGATCTTCAGACCTCGGTTCCTGATCGAGCCGATGTCCGGGGCGATATCGGTGCGGGACCGCCCGGCGGTCCGCAGTCGTTCCTCGAGTTGGTTCATGACGATTGCTCCTCGTCAGTGCGGCGCGTGGTCCGGCTGGTTACGGGATAATGATCGGCGGCCGGATCCTCCAGCTGCTCACGAAGCTGGGTGAGGCCGCGATGCAGTCGGCTCTTGACGGTGCCGACGGAGAGGTTGAGCGCCTCGGCCGTCTCGCGCTCGGAGTAATCGAGCAGCAGCCGCAGCACCACGACCGAGCGGAGCTTGAATGACAGGTCGGCCAGGGCCGACGCCAGGTTGGGATCGTGGTAGTGGAGGTGGTGGACGTCGGGCGTCGGAATCTGCGTCAGCAGTTCGCGCTCCCGATTGCCCCGCCAGAGGCGCCGGCGGCCCCAGTTCAGGCCGACCCGGTAGACCCAACCGGCCGGGTTACCCATGGCCCCGACGGTCTCCCACCGCTCAAAAGCTCTGGCGAACGCCTCGTCGGCTGCCTCCCGACCGAGGTCGTGACCGCCGAGACTCCAGGTCAGGGCGTTCGCCATCGACGAATACTCGGCCCGGCAGAATTCCTCGAACGTGTGGCCCAGCGGCTCGCGCACCGACAAGGTGGTTTCCCTCCGATGACCTTCGGCGGTGCCGAGGGTGTGCGAATGACTTGATTTCACACATTACTAAGTCACCGGCGAAGGAAAAGGTTCCCCACGGCAACGGAGACAACGAAAGCGCCGTTCAAACGGCGCGAGTTTCGGTCCTCGATAGCCGAAACCAAGCCGCTTGCGGCCGGCGACGGGCTCCGTCCCGTCGCACCTAGTCTTCGTCGTCCTCGGCGGCACCGGCTGCGATCTCGGCCACGACGGACGGATCGGCGAGCGTGGTCGTGTCGCCAAGCGCTCGACCGTCGGCCACGTCACGAAGCAGGCGACGCATGATCTTGCCCGACCGGGTCTTGGGCAGATCGGGAACGATGATCACGGTCTTCGGGCGGGCGATCTTGCCGAGCTTCGTTCCGACATGCTCCCGGATCTCGTCGCCCAGCTCCTTCGAAGCGTCATGCGTACCTCGCAGGATCACATAGCCGATGATGGCCTGACCGGTCAGGTCGTCATTGGCACCGACGACGGCCGCCTCGGCCACCGCTGGATGGTCGACCAGCGCGGACTCGACCTCGGTGGTGGAGATCCGGTGACCCGAGACGTTCATCACGTCGTCGACCCGGCCGAGCAGCCACAGGTAACCGTCGTCGTCGACCTTCGCCCCGTCGCCGGCAAAGTAGCGCCCCTCGTAGGTCGACCAGTACGTCTCCATGTAGCGATCCGGATCGCCCCAGATACCGCGCAGCATCGACGGCCAGGGACGGGCGATCGTGAGATAGCCGCCTCCCGACTGCACCACATTGCCCCCGTCGTCGACCAGCTCGGCGAACACGCCCGGAATGGCGTGGCAGGCCGAACCGGGCTTGGTGGTGGTGACCCCGGGCAGCGGGGTGATCATGTGACCGCCGGTCTCGGTCTGCCACCAGGTGTCGACAATCGGGGTGTCGCCGCCGCCGATTTGTTCGTGGTACCACATCCAGGCCTCGGGGTTGATCGGCTCGCCGACGGTGCCCATCACCCGAAGGCTCGACAGGTCGAACCGCTCGGGCTCCTGGGTTCCCCACTTCATGAACATGCGGATGGCGGTGGGTGCGGTGTAGAGCTGGGTCACCTTGTACTTCTCGATGATCTCCCAGATTCGACCCTTGTGTGGCGTATCGGGCGTGCCCTCGTACATGACGGAGGTGCAGCCGTTTGCCAGCGGGGCGTAGACGATGTAGCTGTGGCCGGTGACCCAGCCGATGTCGGCGGCGCACCAGTAGATGTCGGTCTCGGGCTTCAAGTCG
>JAOUGG010000086.1 GCA_029857855.1 Acidimicrobiia bacterium
GCCGATCTACACAAGGTGGTGCCGGCGGTGTCGGCGGAGATCCGGCGGCGCCGGGGAGCGTAACACGCCCAAGTCCCGTCCGCTTTTGCGGGTTTACGTCCCACTACCGGGTCGTGAGCCCGCAAAAGCTCGACATGTACAGTCCGCCGGCGACACCTTCACGAGCGCTAGCGCTTCATATTCACAACTTCCTGCAGCATCTCGTCGGAGGTGGTGATCATCCGCGAGTTGGCCTGGAAGCCACGCTGGGCCCGAATCATGGCGGTGAACTCCTCGGAGAGATCGACATTCGACATCTCAAGGGTCGTGGACGCCGCCGCTCCCCGTCCGCCGAACCCGGCGACGCCGACCTGAGCGAGACCGGAGTTGGCGGTGCCCCGCCAGTTGGATCCGGTTACCCGTTCGAGCCCCTCGGGGTTGGCGAAGTTGGCGATGCCGATCTGGGCCAGCGATCTGACGGAGCCGTTCGAGTAGGAGCCGGTGATGACCCCGTCGGCGGCCACGGAGAGACCTTGCAGTGAACCGGTGGTGGAGCCGTTCTGCTGGAGCACTGAGGCGGTCGTGATCTCACCGTACTGCGTCATCTTGCCGGACACGTCCGTACCACCGATCGTGAATACCATGGCCACCGCGTTGGGAAGTTGACCCGCGGCGACGTCGATACCGAAGTCGGCGGGAGCGACGATCTCACCCAGGCTGTCGAAGGTGAGCACGTTGTCGGTCAAGGTGAACGGCGTGGCCGGGTCTCCGTAGGTTCCGGTCACGGTCCATTCGTTGACCGCGGTGTGGGTCATCGTCAACGTGATGGCGATCGGCAATCCCTGCTGGTCGTACACGTCGACATTGAGGATGACCGTGTCGCCCACGGTGGCGTTGGCCGGCAGATTGCCGGCCAGCTGGACCTCCGATGTCGGGACGGGTTCGATCTCACCGCTGACCGGGATCAGGATGTCGCTGACGCCGGCCGTGGCGTTGATCACCCCGAGCGCGTCGGCCTGCCAGCCCTGCACGAGTGCGCCGTCACTGGTGACGAGGCGACCGTCGGCGTCGAGGTAGAAGGCGCCCGCCCGTGTATAGAGCTCCTCGCCGCCGTACCGGGTGACAAAGAAGCCGTCGCCGTCGATGGCGATGTCGAGTGAGCGACCGGTTCGCTGGAGCGCGCCTTGCTCCATGACCTGCGAGATGGCGTTGATGCCGGTGCCGAGCCCGATCTGGGCCGGGTTGGTACCGCCGATGCCCTCGGCCGGTGTCCGGGCGCCGACGACGGTCTGGCTCAGCACCTCCCGGAACAGGGCCTGGCTCTTCTTGAAGCCGTGGGTGTTGATGTTGGCGATGTTGTTGCCGATGACGTCCATCATCGTCTGATGGCTTCGCAGGCCGGAAACGGCGGAGTACATGGAACGGATCATTGGATGGTGGCCTCCTGGCTCGGTGTCGGGGTGGTGGACGGTTCGGCGGTGGTGTCCTGGGTTGTGGCGGAAGGGGTCGGTGATTGGGTCGAGGTACTGGCCGGTTCGCTCGATCGGGTGTCGACGGTGGGTGACGCCGCCGTCGGCGGGTTGCCCTGGGCCGTAGCACCGATGGCGATGATCTGATCCAGGGAAACGGCTCCCCGGTCGGTCAGCAGCCGGACGTCGCCGCCGATGATCGTGGCCTGGTCGACGGTGGCCTGCACCGCCATACCCAGTTCATCGAGGAACGAGATGGTGCGGCCGACGAGCGCACCCGCGGTGTTCAGTGACTCGTTGCTGATTCGGTTCCGTCCCTGATCGGCCAGCTCGTTCAGCCGCTCCACAGTGGTGAACTGGGCGGTGAGGGAGATGAACTCCTCATTGCTGGTCGGCTCCAACGGATCCTGGTATTTCAGCTGGGCAACCAGCAGTTTCAGGAACGCCTCCTGGTCGATGGCCGAATTCTGATCGATCCCCTGATCGGGAGCGGCATACAGGTCGAGCGGATTGACTCCGCCCGTCGGGGATACCGTGGCTCCGGCAACGGCGGCTATTGGATCGGGCAAGATGTGCTCCTCGGTGACGTGGCCACCGGACCGATGGCCCGCTGGCGATTGGTGACGTTCTCGGGTCCGGTCGGGGCCGGTGCCGGACGGGTGTGCAGCCGCGGGATCACAGGTCGAGATCCAGTCCGGCCAGCCTTCGGTTCCGTCGGGATGAGGCTTGTTCGATCGAGCCGGTGCCGGCCGCTCCGGAGCGTCGCGGGCCTGCGGCTCCGGTTCCGGTTCCGGGTCGGCCGGCTGTCTCCTCGTCGTAGCGTCCGTGCCGTTGGCCACGGTCGCCGGATTCGATGTCGATGGACGCCTGGTCGAACCCGGCCCGCCGCAACTCGTCGGCCAGCCGATTCCGTTCCTGGCCCAGGTGTCGCATCAGATCATCGTTGCCGGCGCTGAGCACAACCCGTACCCGATTGTCGACGGTCGAAATGTCCACCTTGATCGGGCCGGCGTTGTCATCCTGGATGCGGAGTCGCAGCTCATCGAGGCCGTTCACGCCCCGGCGGACGGCGGTGAATGCCGGTCGAAGCCGCTCGGCCAGACCGGTGGTCTGCAGTTCCACCAGCTCGGGGGCGGGATTCGAGGACTCGACTGCCGTGGCGCTCGATCGGAGCGCAGTGGAGACGGGAGCTCGATAGGACGCGACGGGGGACAGGCCCGAAGCCGGCCGATCGTTGCCGAGCCCCGGACGTTGGTCGACCGTTTCCTCACGATCGGCTGCGGGCTGCGTGTCGGTTCGGTCAACGAGGTCGGTGGCATCGGGGAACGTTGATGGGTCACCGGTCGCCGTGTCGGTCTCGGTTTCCGGGTTCCCGGGGGTCGCCGGTTGACCGGTCGGCGCAACCCCTGCGGCCTCTGGCACCTCCGTCGATGCATTCGAATCCGGAGAGGGATCCGTCGGCTCGGCGTCGGGGAGGGATGACAGGCGCCGGTCGGCCATGGCTGCGCTTGCGGCCGTCGCCACGGTTGACTCCGCCGCCACGCTTCCGTCGGCCGCCACGGTCCCGTCGGCCGTCACGCCCGTGGCGGTCCCACCGGCCTCGTCCTCGTCGCTCGACTCCGTCGGCTCGATACCGGGGTCGCCGTTCGATACCGGCCGGTCGATCCGCTCGGCGGTCTCGGAGCCGTCTGCGGCTGCGACAGTGGCGAGGGTCCCGTCGAGATCGATCCCGTCCGCCCCGCCGTGGTTGGTGCCGGTGGGCCTCGTGGCGACCAGGTCCTCGACGTTTCCGTCCGCTTCGGCCGGCAACCGGTCAACGGTCTCGCCGGTTGACGTCGCGCCGGTGACGACTGGTTCTGTGGCGACCACCGGATCGGATTCGGCCGATCCCCCGGCCCGGTCGATCTGTTCGGCGACAACGTCGGTGGCCGGGGTGTTGACAACGAGCTCGTCCAACGGGGCGGTCAGCCCGGCCACGACCGTGGCCTCAACGGTTTCGAGCGGTTCGGAGATGTGCTTGTCGGCAGGATCGACATCGGAGCCGGACAGACGGTCGGTGCCGGTCCGGCTGTCTTCGTCGGCCGTCTGCTTGTCTTCATCGGACCGCTCATCAGCCTTGTCGCTTTCGTCAGTTGCGACTGGATCTTCGTCGCCCACGCGCTGGTCGCTGCGATCGTCCCTGGTGACCGGTCGATCGTCTCGCCGGCCCGTCGTTTCCGGCGGGCGATCATCGTCCGGTTCGCGTCGCCCTCTCCGGGTTTGTGGTCGATCATTGCGATCGGCTCTCAGATCACTGCGATCGCTCCTCAAAACTTCGGTGAGTGTCCGACCGAACGTGTCGTCGCCGGAGCCCGGTGACTGGTGTACCGGCTGGGTGCCCGATGCTTCGGCCCGGCTCGGAACGAGTGGTAGATGCTCGACGATCATGATCCTGACCTCCAGGTGTTCATCACCTTTGCCACGTAGTTGCGGGTTTCAGTGAAGGGCGGGATCCCGCCGTATTTGGTGACGTTGCCCGGTCCGGCGTTGTAGGCCGCCAGCGCCAGCTCGACCGAGCCGAACTGGTCCTGGAGTTGACGGAGGAAGCGCGCCGCACCGTCGATGGCCGACGCCGGGTCGAACGGATCGACACCGAACTCGGCGGCGGTTCCCGGCATGAACTGCATGATCCCCTGGGCTCCCGCCGGACTGATGGCGTTCGGGTTGAAGCCCGACTCGTTCTTGGCCACCGCCGCAAGAAGCCCTGGGTCGACCCCGTGGGTCGATCCCGCCTGCTGGAACAGCGCCCGGAACCGATCGGGCGCCGCCGATGCCGTTGCGGCGTTCGCCGGGCTCAATCGGGTCGTGGCGGTCGACGTCGTTGCTGCCGGTGTCCCAGGCGTGAGTACCCGGCGGATGGTGGCGATCTTTCTCTTGATGGGGCCGATCTTGACCACATCGCCGCTGCGGGGGGCGTGGAGCATCCGGCCGTCACCGAGGTAGATCCCGATGTGGTCGACGGTCGGCTGGCCGAATGCCACCAGGTCACCCGGGATGGCCTGATCGATGTTCGGCACCTCGACCCCCATACGAGCCTGGTCTCGGCTCACGCGGGGGAGTGACACGCCGGCCTCCCGGTAGGCGTGTTGGACGAGACCCGAGCAGTCCCAGCCGGCCGAGGTTGTTCCTCCCCAGAGGTAGGGAACGCCGAGCTCCTCCATGGCGGCACTGATCACGGTGCTCGCTGCCGGGCTCGCAGCGGCCGAGCCGCCGCCACCACCGGCAACGGCTCCCCAGGGGGTCGCGACCGTGGTCGGGGCCATGTTGTACAGGCCTGAGACCGCGGAACCGGGCACGGCGTTGAGCGAGTAGGCCGCCTTCTGGTCGGCGGTGAGCCGAGCCAACTCGGCGGCGAAGCCTGCATCGACCGACGGGCGCTGGTCGAGAGCCGTGGGTGGTGGCTCGAACCGGCCTGTCAGCTGATCGATCCGGTCGGTTATCGACGTGATTGCCGCCGCGCTCATCGCATTCCTCGCGGTTGACGGTGCGGCTGCGGCCGGCTTCGACGGCCTGCGGTGACGGCGATCACCGTGTCCTCCATCACTCGTTCGGTGGCTCGTCGACGGTCGGCGGCCAGCCGCTCGTCCTCTATCTCGACGGCTCGGGCCATCTGCTTCGCCCGCTTGTCGGTTTCCGCGAAGTGCTCCTCTGCCGAGCTGACCACGGCCCGTTGGGCCTGCGTCGCCTCGACCAGCCGTTCGACCATGCGGCCCGCGGCCTGGCGGTGGGCGAGCATCGCCGCTCCCGATTGTGGTTTGCGCTCAGCGGTTGGGGCCATCATGCTCCTGATCTGCTCGTGATAGCGGACCAACTCCTGGCGGGCATCGAAGAGTTGGGCTCCGGCCTGCTCGCGTCGTCGGCCCTCGATGTGGGCCACCCTGCGCAACCGGCTCATGACAGGAGCTCCTCAACCCGCAGCGCATCTTCGAGCAGGGCAAACGTGTCGCCCCGAAGGGTCAGCTCGTTCATCGGCTGATGGAGCACGGCCCGGATTCCCGGGGCAAGTCGAAGTGCCCGGTCGACGGCCGGATCGGTCCCCGCCTGGTAGGCCCCGACCTGGACAAGGTCTCGGACGTCGGCCTCGGTAGCCAGAATGGCTCGGACGTCGGCCATGATCCGCTGTTCGTGGGCCGTCGTCACCGATGGCGCGATCCGGCTGGCCGACGACAGCACGTCGACGGCCGGGAAGTGGCCCGCCTCGGCCAGCGACCGGCGCAGCACGATGTGGCCGTCCAGGAGCGAGCGGGCGGTATCGCCGATTGGGTCCTCGGTGTCGTCGCCCTCGACGAGCACCGTGTAGATCCCGGTTATGGAGCCCGCCGGTGTGGTGCCGGCCCGCTCCAGCAGCATTGACAACGTGGCGGGAATCGACGGCGGATAGCCCCGCGACGTCGGCATCTCGCCGGCGGCAAGGCCGATCTCCCGATGGGCCATGGCGAACCTGGTCAGCGAGTCCATCAACAGCAGCACGTCGTTGCCCTGTTCCCGGAACCATTCGGCGATGCGGGTCGCCACAAAGGCAGCTCGACGCCGGACCACCGCCGGCTGTTCGGCTGTGGCGACGATGACAACCGACTGGGACATGCCCTCGGACCCGAGATCGCGCTCGAGGAACTCCCGGACTTCACGACCCCGCTCGCCGATGAGGGCGAGCACACGTATCGGGGCCGCCGTACCCCGGATCAACATCGACAGCAGGCTCGACTTACCAACACCCGAACCGGCGAAGATGCCGGTCCGTTGGCCGACGCCAACGGGTATGAGGCCGTCGATGGCCCGTACCCCGACCTGAAGTGGTGCCTGCACGAGCGGTCGGGTCAGGGGGTCGGGCGCCTCGGCGTCGTCGGACACGGTCGTGGTCACCGGAAGGGGACGTCCATCCATCGGTCGTCCGGTGCCGTCGAGTACTCGACCGAGAAGCTCATAGCCGACCGGTATCCGGCGACTTGCCGCCCGTCGTACCGTGGCTCCGGGCGCCAGGCCGCTGAGCGTGCCAAACGGCAGAGCGGTCGCATGTTTGCGCGAGGCGGCCACCACCTCGGCTCGAACACACCGTTCTCCGGTCGCCGAGCCTTCACGTCCGATCTCGACGATGTCACCGACGGCCAGATCGAGACCAGTCACGGTTGCATGGTGGCCGACCACCGACTCGAGGCGACCGTGGACCGTCGGGCGAACAAAGGACCGAGGCTCGAAACGCCGGCCATCGGACATCTCGATCACCACTCCTGCACCGCCCGTCGGATGTCGTCCAGGCGCTTCTCGAGACCATCGATCGCGATGCGGGTCGCCGACTCCACTCGACAGGACCCCCTCGGGATGGAAGGGTCCTCGGCGACGCGTACCGAGCTGATGAGCGCAGCCAGGTCGGTCGAACGGACCTCGCCGTCGCCCTCCATGACGTGCCGGATCACCTTGTGATCCGCCGGGTGGAGATGAAGGACGAGTTCGTCATCGCCGTCGAGTTCGTGGATGGCGCGGCGGATCGGATCAACGAGTGCCTCGGAATCCTCCACGACGACCTTCCCAACCACCGCTTCGGCAATGGCCATGCCGGCCAGCAGCGCACTTCTGGCCAGGTCGTCGAGCACGTCGTCGGTCGATCGCGTCGCTTGATCGACGGCCTGACGTAGGGCGTCGATCACGGACTCCATCTCACCCCGGGCCGAGTCGGCGCCCTCATTGAAACCCGAGCGCCGAGCTTCCTCCCGGATCTCCTCGGTCAGCTCGCGAGTGCGGCGCTCGACCTCTTGCTCGATATGGATGGCGGCCAGCGCCGGGCCGGGGGTGGGCACGGTCCCGGGCCGGTCGAACGAAAACGGGCGTACTCGTTCGGCTGCCGGTCCCGTGACGACGTGATCAGGTGACATAGTCGCCCCCTCCCCGGTTGATGACCAGCTCGCCGGACGATTCCAGCTTCCGAACCTCCTCCAGGATCTGCTCCCTGGCCTCCTCAACGTCGGTCATTCGCACCGAGCCGATGATCTCCATCTCGTCGAGCAGATTGTCCTTGGCGCGCGATGAGAGGTTGTCGAGAACATGGTCTCGCAGCCAGCTTGGAGCTCCCTTGAGCGCCAGAGGTAGAACCGACATGTCGACCTCGCGGAGAAGCCGCTGCATCTGCCGGTCGTCCAGAAGCGTGAGGTCCTCGAACACGAACAGCAGCGCTCGGACCTCTTTGGCCAACTCGGGATCCGAGGTTTCGAGAGCGCCGAAGATGGCGTCGGCCGACGCATTGTCCATGCGGTTCAGGAGGGCGACGAGGATCGGCCCGCCGCCTGCTTCTCGGAACCGGCGCTCGAGAACGGGCGTCATCTTGGTTCGGAGGCCTGATTCGAGTGCGTCGACGGCGGCCGAGGCGACCTTTTCCATGCGGCCGAGCCGGACCCCGACGTCGGCCAGTAGCTCCTCGGGCAACGCGTTCAGCACCTTTGCCGCCTCGTCCGCTCCGAGGTGTGACAGCACGGCGGCCGTGACCTGCGGGTGCTCGGCCTGCAGGTGGTCGGCGACGACGCTGGGGTCGAGGGCGTCGAGGTATTGGAACGGAACCGACGTGGCGATCTCGTCGATCGTCGAGAGGACTTCGCGGGCCGCTCGGTCGCCGAAGTTCGCTTCCAGCATTTCCCGGGCCAGCTCCGCATCGCCGACTCGGAGCGGCTTTGTGCCGGAGCTGGCCACTTTGGTGAAGTCGTCGTAGATGGAGTTGGCCATT
>JAOUGG010000812.1 GCA_029857855.1 Acidimicrobiia bacterium
CCTGGCCCATGCGGACCAGGGTGTCGTAGATGGCCGAATCGCCGTGGGGATGGAACTTGGCCATCACGTCACCGACCACGTGCGCGCACTTGCGGTGGGGGCGGTCCGGGTAGAGGCGCATCTCCCGCATCGAGTACAGGATTCGTCGCTGGACCGGCTTCAGGCCGTCGCGCACGTCGGGGATCGCCCGGGCGGTGATGACCGAGAGCGAGTAGGCCAGGAAGGATTGACCGAGCTCCTCGTCGACCGGGACGTCGACGACCTCGCGGGCGAAGGGGATCAGTTCGCCCTGGATGGTGGTCGAGCCGTTCGGAGATCCGGATTTCGGTTGTGGCTTGCGTCGTGCCATGGAGCTGCTGTCATCCTTTCAGCCGATCCGCCGACCGGTGTCGGGGGTTGGGGCTGGAAGTGCGAAGAAGGTTGAGGGTGAGGGTTTCGAAGTCGGGTCGTCGGCCGGTTTGTGTGAACGGGATCGGGCTGTGAACCCGCTGCCCCACACCTCGTGCCGCCGTCGACCAGCGGGGCGATGCGATCGAGGAACCGAAAGGTTCGCTTCGCCCGATCCAGCGTGCCCGGTCGTCGTGTCCTGTACCGATAATGGCAAGATTTCAGGCCCGATTGGTGGACGGTTCGGACGTAATCACTTCCCGACGGCGCTTTCAGGATAGTCGATTCACCCGGCGTCGCATCGGGGGTACGACGACGCCGTTCGTCTACCCTTGTAGGTGTGCCACCAGGACGGGACGACCTTCGGAAGAAGCTGATCGAGGCCGGCGAGGCCGTTCGTTCGGCTGCCGCGGATCGGGGAATCGACGTCCGCACTCCGGAGGTTTTCAGGGATCTGCCAATTCCGAGCGCGACGAAACCGAGGTCCCTCGAAGAGATCCAGGGCGACCTCGACCGACTCGTCGGTCTTCACAGTGTCAAGGAGCAGGTGCGGACGCAGATCGCCTTCCTCCAGATCCAGGAGCGCCGCAAGGAGCACGGGCTGGCCGAGGTCGGCTCGAGCAAACACCTCGTGTTCCTGGGCAATCCGGGAACGGGCAAGACGACCGTGGCCCGGCTGCTGGCCGAGATGTACCAGTCGATCGGGCTGCTGCGCAAGGGCCACCTCGTCGAGGTCGACCGGGCAGAACTCGTCGGCCAGTACGTCGGTCACACCGCGAGCCGCACCAACAAGGCGGTCAAAAAGGCCCTCGACGGGATCCTGTTCATCGACGAGGCCTACGCCCTCTCGCCCGAGGGCATTGGTCGCAACGATTTCGGTCCCGAGGCCATCGAAACGCTGCTCAAGAGGATGGAGGACCACCGAAACCGTCTGGTGGTCATCGTGGCCGGTTATCCGAAGCTGATGGAACGGTTCCTGCAGTCGAATCCCGGTCTGCGTTCGCGGTTCTCCCGGGAGATCGTCTTTCCCGACTACGCCCCGGCCGAACTGGTCGAGATCTTCCTGAACATGGCCGACGACGCCGACTACCGTCTCGATGCGGATGGCAAGGTCACGCTCGAACGGATCTTCCTGACCCTGGCCGGAAGTCCGGGATTCGGGAATGGGCGCTACGCCCGCACGCTGTTCGAGCAGGCGATCAACCGCCAGGCGCTGCGGCTGTCGCAGGATCGGGTTGTCGACCACCTCGATCGGGCCTCGGTGACCACGATCTCGTCCACCGATCTGGCCGAGGCCGCCGGGCTGCTCGACAAGAGCCGGAGCTGAGGCGAAAACCGGAAGGGCCGGCCCGTGGGCCGACCTTGCACTGGGTGCGTACGGTGATCTCGCTCTCGGGGAGTACCTTCTGCAGACACTGGTTGCGCCTGCAGAAGGCCTCGACCGAGAAAATCGCCCTGTGCTTCGAGGGACTCCGACGACCGGAGCCCGAGGGCAGGTTGGCTTCGCGCAGTCGGAGGTCAGCGACGACGACGTCGACGCTGGGCGTCGATCTTGCGGGCCGACTTCACCACGAGGTTCAGTCGTTGACCGAGTTGCTCATGGCTCATCGGCGCCTCCAGGTTCAGCTCGGGAGCCAGAGCCTCGAGGATTGCGCTCACGCTCACGCCCTGTTCGGCCGCAAAGCCGTGCCAGTGGTCATGAGCATCGTCACTCACATATGCATGAAGGGCCTTACGACCGTTGTTGTCGTCAGACATTTGATGGTTCACCTTTGTTTCTCAGTGCGGCGGATGTGCCGGCTCGGCGAGGTGGAGATGTCCGGGCACCACACGAACGAAGGTGACGAAGGAATCGTATGAGTGCTTCATCAGTTTCAGCGGCGGTGCTGGTAACTCCTGCCCCACGCATGAGCCAGCCCAAAGGACAGTAGCGGCGAGATTCGCCAATCTCAAGCGTCGACATTGGGGAAACAAGCCTACGCGATCCCCCCTTTCCGGGCCTGGGGATCGTGCCTCGGCGGCGTCTCGTGGCCGCGATGAATGAAAACCGGCTTGATAAAGCGGATTCTGCAAGTGTGGTGATTTCA
>JAOUGG010000813.1 GCA_029857855.1 Acidimicrobiia bacterium
CATCGGCCAAGACGTTCGAGTCGATGCTGCCCGCCGTCACACCCGACTCCCGTCACTCGGCAATCATCGTCCGATTGCGGGGCCGCACCGATCTCGGATCGACGTTGACCGAGACGCTCGGGCGCTACGCCGACGCCCTCCATGCGGTCGGCAGCAAGCTCGTCATCGTCACCGACAACAATCGGGTGTTGGGTCAGCTGTCAACGACCGGGGTGATCGACCAGATCGGTCTGGAGAACGTCTACCGGTCCGACGAGTGGCTGGGACGCACCGCCCGTAGGGCCCACGATGAGGCCCGGCAGTGGGTGGCGGCACAGAGCGAATGACCAAACGCCGGCCGCGTGGTACCGCGATTCGGTCGGCAACCATCGTGGGTCTCGCCGGAGGCCTTCTGCTCCTGCTTGCCGTCGCCCCCGCCACAGCTCAGGAGGTCGACGACAATGCGACGGAGCAGGCCGTCGAGCTGGCCGAACGCTATGCGCCGATCATGGTGCTCAAGGCCCAGTCCGGGATTGGCGCCCGGTCCCACCGCTTCCGCTGCGACGGTCCCGGGCGGCGGGTCAGATTCTTCGAGCGGCGGCCACCCTCATCCGACAGTGCTGGGTCACGCTCGCGGTATTCGCCGCCGTCTACATCCCGATCGCCCTCATTGTCGGCCTTCTCGCAGGTCTGGTCCGTGCGTTACCGCTGATCCGCGAGGTGCTCGGTCTCACCGGCGTCGCCAGTGGAACGAGTCTCGTGCTCGCCTCGCCCGCGCCTTCATCGTGGTCGCAGCGCTTCTCCTCAGCATCGTCGGGATTCCACTGGCCATCCGCCAGCTCGTCCGTTACCAATTCCTGCCTCAAGTGGTTGTTCTCGAGGGGCTCGACGGGCGACAGACCCTCTCCCGCAGTTCCGATCTGGTGACGGGCAAATGGTGGCAAACGGCAGCGGTCATCGGCACGATCAACATCGGCCTGTCGGTGGCGGCGCTCCTGACCGGTCTCGTCGTGCTGGTGGTTTTCAGCGGTATCCCGTTCTGGCTGTTCTCGGCGATCATTTCGTTGATCTCCGCCATCGTGGTCCCTCCGGCGGCCATCGCCCAGAGCCTGCTCTACGGTGATGCCGTCGCCGAGGAGGCACGATCGGAGGAGCAGGCCCGGTTGGCGGCGTCGATCTGAGAGGTCCGACCACAGGGTCGACTGCTACGCTGGATACGTGGGTTCGCCAGGAAGGGAAGAGGAGCCGAGCGACCGTCTCGACGGGCTGCGGGAGCTGGCCCACCTCGGTGAGCGCGGCTCGCGGGCCGCACTGGCAGGCTTTGTGTTCGCCGTGCTGTTCGTGATCGGTTGGGTGCTGTTGGCCAAGAGCCCCGACTATGATGCGCCGGCCGACGAACTCGTCGCTTACTACACATCCCCGAGCGAGCGTCGCATCTCGTTCCTGGCAGGATTCTACGTCATTCCCTTCGCCGGCATTGCCTTCATCTGGTACATGGCGGCGCTGCGAGCCCGTATCCACCGGGCCGGCGGTCTGGAGCACCAGCTGTTCTCGAACGTCCAGCTCATGTCGGGCACCCTGTTCGTGGCTGCAGTCTTCCTAATCGCCGTGATCGAACTGGCCGCGGCGAGGATCGGTGAGTCGATCGCGGATCAACAGGACGTCGACGGCTTGCGAAACGTGATTGTCGTTGGATCGTCGACGGGCCAGATCTTCGCGCTACGCACTGGCGCGGTCTTCATCGGAATCAGTGCGAACAGGGCGTCCCGAGCCGGGCTCTTTCCGGGGTGGTTCTCCGTCGCCAGCCTCGTGCTGGCGATTGCGCTCCTGTTCGTGGCCACCAGTTGGCAGCCGGTGGTCCTCATCATCCCGATCTGGGTGGTGGTGACCAGCTTTGTCGTGTTGAGCCATCGCCGGAACCAACCTTCTCCGGTCGAAGCCTGACCGATACGGTCAATCGGGATCGTCGACTGCTGGTCGCTTCTGGCCGAAGAGCGAGACGAGCCTCGCCACGAGTGTGGCGAGGAAGACCTGCCCGACGATCGCCTCGATTGCGGTGAGACGGCGAGCGAATTCGTCGATCGGCGTCAGATCACCGAAGCCCAGCGTGGTGAGAACAACGAACGAGTAGTACACGGGCAGTCGGTCCTGGGCCGGATGCAGGATCTGCCCACCCTTGAAGCCGACGAGCGCGGTATAGACCCAGGCGAAGATCAGCCCGATCAGGAAATACCCGGCGATCGCACCGAGAATCGTCGACAGCTCCACCCGTTCGTGGTCCAGCACCCTCCCGATGACGGCGCGGAGTACGGCCACGAGAACAGCAACCTGACAGAGCGCACCTATCGCTGCCGCGTCCGACGTCAGCGAGAAGACCGATAGGAGCATGACGCCGACGAGGGCGGCGAACGCCGCAAGGGCCGTTTCGAGCCGCTTCCAGTGGACTCCGGCACCGAGCAGACCGGCCCAGAGCACGGCCACATTCAGGCCGGCG
>JAOUGG010000814.1 GCA_029857855.1 Acidimicrobiia bacterium
CCACCGTGTGGCGCGCCCGCGACATCAAGCTCGAGCGGATGGTGGCGTTGAAGCGCCCGCACCCGGTTCCCGCCGGCGACCCCCGTCACGATCGGCTGGCCCGCGAGGCGCAACTCTCCGCGTCGATCAACCACCCCCATCTGGTGACCGTCCACGACGCCGGCAGTGACGCCGAGGGCCTCTATCTCGTGATGGAGTTGGTGAACGCTCCGTCGCTGGCCGACGCCAACGGCCGACTCCGTCGAGATCAGATCATCGAGGTCGGGGCTCAGATCGGCAGGGCGCTGGCCGCCGTTCACCACGCCGGCGTCGTGCACCGCGATGTCAAGCCGGGCAACATCCTCCTGGCCGGTGGAGGCGCCAAGTTGACCGACTTCGGGATCGCCACCAACGGCGGGGGGTTCGGCACGCATCAACCGACCACCCCCGGCTACTTCCTGACCACTGCCAATTACGCGGCACCCGAGGTGCTGGCCGGTCAGCAGGCCACGCCGAAATCCGACATCTTCTCGTTGGGCGTGGTCTTGTACGAACTCCTGACCGGCCGATTGCCGTTCAACGGCGCCGATCGCTCGCACCGTCCGACGCCGGTCCAGGATCCGGTCGGCCCGGTCATCGACCGGTGTCTCAGCCCCTACCCGGGGGAGCGCCCGGACGGTGACGAGCTGGCCGGCCTCCTGACCTCGGCGACGGCTCAGCCGGCGGCCCGCCGGGCCGTGGCCGCTCCGGCGGCGGCCTACGATCCCACGGCCACCACGGTCATGGCCCCTGTGCCACCGTCCAACACGGGTTCGTCGACGATCGTCCGGCCCCCCACGACCACCATGGTCGATCCTCGGGCCACGGCGGGCACCGGCTCGACGCCTACCGGTGCTCGGCGATCACCCGACCCATCGGCCATCGCGCTCGCCGTACTCGGCCTCGCCGCCCTCTTCGTCGTGTTCATCCTCATCCGGGGAGCGGTCGACAACGACAGCGACGCCACCGACATCGCGGCCACCGAGAACGTGGAGGACGCGGCCGACCAGTCCGACGCCGCCAACGATGTCGAGCCGAACACCTCGGTGACGGTACCGAGCGGTTCGGCCGACGGTGAAGCAGGCGAGGGGTCCGAGTCGGCCGACGGCGGAGAGGGCGACGGCGATTCCGGTGGTGGGTTCGGCCTGGGTGGCGGCATCATCGACCGGTTGCGGGGTGTCGACGACATGATCAGCTCGGTCAACGATCAGATCGAGGAGCTCGACGCCAAGGCCAAGGACGTCCGCGACATCATGAAGCAGATCAATGACGCCGTCGAATTCGCCGGTGACGCCAAGCCCGAGAAGGCGGCCCAGAAGCTGGAGGAGGCCGCCGAGAAAGCCGACGAGAACCTCGACGGCGAAGCCCGCGATCGGGTCTTCAACCTGATCGAGGACGTGGCCGAACAGCTCGGCGTCGAGAACATCGACCTCGAGCAGTTCCGTACGAACGACAACTGACCGCCTTGGGTTCCGGCGGCTCCACGCCACCGAAACGTGACCTCAGGACCGCCGGTTCAGTTCCGGGCGAGTGTCGAAAGGGCCTGACGGAAGGCGCGGTCGATGTCGTCGTTGACGAGCCGGCCCTCGTCGACGTCGAAATTGTCGTTGAAATCGGGCACCGACAGTCCGGCCCGCACGTCGGCCCCCTGCCGTTCGGCCGCCTCCATGGCCCGCTCCAACACACCGGCCGCGCCCCTCCCGCCGGGCGAGGTCGCCAACATCACGATGGGCTTCTCCTGATAGACCTTGCGGTCGATGCGCGACGCCCAGTCGTAGAGGTTCTTGTAGGCCGCCGTGTAGTAGCCGTTGTGCTCGGCGAACGAGATGATCAACGCATCGGCCTCGGCGATTCGACCGTGGAACCGGTGGGCGGATTCGGGGATGCCGTCGGCATCCTGGCGATCGATGCTGTAGATCGGCATCTCGTAGTCGCCGATGTCGAGGACCTCGACGGTGACGTCGTCCCCGATCAGCCCGCCGGCCAGCAGCAGGGAGGCGTAGCGGATGAGCTGCTTGTTGATCGACCGGCTGCTGGTGCTGGCGGCAAAGGCAACGATGCGCACCGCGGAAAGGCTAGCGGCGTTGCCCGCAGCCCGGGACGCTCGGGCCGGACGGAGCCAAAGCCGGCCCAGCTACGATTGGAGCCATGGTCGAGGAAGGGTGGTACACGGACCCGCAGGATGAAACGCTGCTCCGGTACTGGGACGGGGTGGAGTGGACGCAGCACACCCACGACCGTCCGGACGAGGAACCTCCCGTCGAGGAGGAACCCGTCGACGAAGTGCTCGTCGAGGTCTCGGCCGTCGACATGCCGGCCGCCGAAGAGTTCGCCCCGACCGAGAAGTCCGTCCTGATCGAGCCTGGGCCCGGGGAGTACCAGGCCGTCGAGGAACGTGCGCCGGTGGAGCCAAAGCCACCTGTCGAGGACCGTGCGCCGGTTGCGGAATGGGC
>JAOUGG010000087.1 GCA_029857855.1 Acidimicrobiia bacterium
GGGGCGGGGGCCGGGGTGCGGTCGTCGGGGAGGCGGAGCGCCCGGACGATACGTCGACAGTTGCGGTGCACCAGATCCAGAGCCTCCATCAGCTCTATCTCGAAGGAGTAGGTCTCGACCCGACCACCCTCGGGGGCGGCCAAGCGCTGGGCCAGGTGGCGGCTGGTCTCGGCCTCGAGATCCCGGAAATCGGACTTCGTCTTGAGTACCTGCCTGGTCAGCTTCCAGCTGCGCTCGCCGACCGCCACCAACGACAGGTCGAGCGTGTCGAGGGCGGCGGCGTGGAGCTCGTCGAGCAGCTCCCTGGTCGACTCGCTGACCTCCACCATCGTCTCCAGCCGCTGGTAGCCCTTGTTGATGACCTGGCTCTCGATGGTGTCGCTCAGCTGCTCGACGGCGTTGGCCGCGGCCAGCATCGCCAGCAGGTCGTCGCGCTGCTCAGACCCGAGGCGACGCTGGCCGACGGCACCGAGGTAATTGAGAATCTGGGCGTGCAGCTCGTCGATGCGCTGCTCCCGTTCGACGAGCTCATCGAGTTGAGCACGACGGCCGTCGATGGCTGCGGGCACCGCGTCGGCGAGCAGCTCGCGGGCCTTGAGCCCCATCCGCATCACCTCCTTGTGCACCATCTCGAGCGCCAGCACCGGCGTATCGATCAGATCGTCGTCGAGGAAGGCGGCCTGGCCCTCACCGGCGATCCGCCCCGCCCGATCGGGCACGATGCGGCGAACGAGCGCCACCACCGGGGTGAGGAAAGCGAGGAAGACCACGGTGTTGGCCAGGTTGAACAGCGTGTGGGCGTTGGCGATCTGGCGGGGGGAGGCGTTGACGTCGCTGGAGCTGATGGCCTCGACTATGGCGGCGATCTGAGGGATGAAGAAGACGGCGATCGACGCCCCCATCACGTTCACCACCACGTGGACCATGGCGGTCCGGAATGCCTCCGACCCTTTGCCGATCGCCGCCAGCAGCGCGGTGACACAGGTACCGATGTTGGCGCCGAGGACGATGGCGATCGCCGTTTCCAGGCTGATCAGCCCGTCGGCCGCCATCACCACCACGATCCCGGTTGTGGCGCTGGACGACTGCACCAGCCCGGTGAAGACCACGCCCATGGCCACGGCGGTCAACGGGCTGGTGGCATCGGACATGAGCTTGAGGAACGGGTCGTAGGACCTGAGGGGTGACATGGAGTCGCTCATGATGTCCATGCCCAGGAACACGAAGCCGAGGCCGGCGACCGCCGATCCCAGGTACCGGATCTGTCGTCGTTTGACGGAGACGCCGAGCAGTGCGCCCACGGCAAGCAGGGCGAGCGCGTAATCGGTGACCTTGAGCGCAATTACCTGAGCGGTGACGGTCGTTCCCAGATTGGCGCCGATGATGACCGAGGCGGCCTGGGTGAGCGACAACAATCCGGCGCTCACGAACCCGACGGTCAACACCGTGGTCACCGACGACGACTGGATCACCGCCGTCACGACCCCGCCGGTGGTCGCCCCGAGCAACCGGTTCGACGACAGCTTGGCGAGAGCCCACCGCAGCCGGTCGTCGCCCAGAGCCTTCAAGGCGTCGGTCACCTCGGCCATGCCGATCAGGAAAAGAGCCAGCCCTCCGGCCAATCCCATGATGAGAGTGCCCCACGCAACTTCCATGCCCCGTATGGTGGCACACCCTGTGAGCCACCGCTCGTTCTACGGTACTCAGGTGACACGTCGGGTCACCTGAGCACCGAATCTCGGAAAGGGATTAGGCGTCGATGATGGCCGTGTGTTCGACCAGGGCCGAGTTGAGGGCGGCGACGTCGCCGTCGACCGTGGCCCCGAACGCCGCCAGTTGTGCATCGATCAGACCAACCAGCTTGTCGAACACCGCGTAGGACTGGGTGGTCGGACGGGTGTCGGCCGAAGCAACCACCGCCACCAGATCGCTGAGCGTCTCGTAGAGTTTGGGCGGGTTGTTGAGCGTGTCGCCGGCCGACGTCAACTCGACCTGGATCAGCTCTCCCTCGATCTCCTCGAGTGAGTCGGTGACCGCCGAGATCGCCGACACCACATCGGAGTCCGAGGCGATCGAAGCCCGCTCCCCCACCTCGCCGAGCTGCTTGCGCAGTCGACGGATACGGTTGATGGCCTCGACCATCTCGGTGAGTTTGGCCTGGACGGCGAGGAGCAGATCCCGCTGTTCGGTGAAGTCGGCGTCGCTGGTCACCACCTCGGGATGGCGCACCAGATCGAAGCCCGCCGTCGAGGTGGTGCCGCCGACGTCGAGACGAACCTGGTAGCTCCCGGGCGGTACCAGCGGCCCCAACGGCGCACCGTGGAACGTCGTGTCGATCAGCTTGGGGCCGGGGTTGTGGCGCATCGGCCACAGGAACTCGTTGGCCCCCGGCCCGGCGGTGAGGTACAGACCGTGACGGTCCTCCTTGTTCTCCGGGATGTCGCTGTGGGCGGTGTAGACGTCGTTGCCGTCGCCGTCGACGATCGTCAACCGGGCGGTCTCACCGGCGACATCATCGCTCAGCCAGTAGGTGATCCGCACGCCTTCGTGGACGTCGGTTCCGGCATCGATCACGCGGATGGTCTGGTGACCGGTGGCGGCCTCGTCGAGATAGTAGGTGGCGTTCTGCCCGATGGTGACGTGATAGTTCTTGCCGCCCGGCGACCCCCAGAACCCGGCGAACAGGTCGGGCGGTGTGCGCACCGTGTCACAAGGCTTGAACACGTGGGCCTTGGCGGCGAGGATCGTCTCCGCCTCCTCCGCTGCCTGGTGCAGTTGGGTGACGTCGTCGAGAATCCAGAACGAGCGGCCGTGCGTGGCCACGATCAGATCGCCGTGGCGGACCACGAGATCGTAGACCGGCGACACCGGCAGGTTGAGCTGGAGCGGCTGCCAGTTGGCGCCCCCGTCGAACGAGGCGTGCACACCCAACTCGGTGCCGACATAGAGCAGCCCGGCCCGGTCGGGGTCCTCCCGGACCACCCGGCAGAACTCGCCGTCGGGGATCGCGTGCTCGCCATCTCCGCCCGACCCGGCACCGTCGATCCGCTCCCACGTCTCGCCCAGGTCGGTGGTGCGGTAGACGTAGGGCGTGTAGTCGCCCATCTTGTGCCGGGCCACCGTCATGTAGACGGTGCCCTCGGTGTGGGGTGACTCGGAAATCGACGTGACCTGCGAGAACTTCTCCACATCGGGCGGGGTGACGTTGCGCCACGTGCCGCCGCCGTCGGTGGTGACGTGGACGAGGCCGTCGTCGGACCCGGCCATCAGCACCCCGTCGGAATAGGCCGAGGCCATGAAGGCGAAGATCGTGGCGTACATCTCGGCCCCGGCCCCGTCCTTGGTGAGCGGACCGGAGTCGCCCATCGTTTCGGGGTCGGCGTGGGTGAGGTCGTCGCTGATCGCCTCCCACGAGTGACCCTGGTCGTCGGAGCGGAACACCTTGTTGCCGCAGATGTAGAGCCGGTCGGGATCATGCGGGGAGAACACGATGGGATAGGTCCACTGGAACCGCACCTCGGCCCCGAGACCCGACGAGTAGGTCTCGGGCCACGAGTTGATGAGCTGAACCTGGCCGGTGCGGTGGTCGTAGCGTTGGAGGCACTCGCCGCCGCCGGGCGACGAGCCGATGGCGCCGACGAACACGATGTTCGGATCGTCGGGTTTGGGGGCGATGTAGCCGCTCTCACCGGTGCCGGCCACGTGGCAGTCACCCCAGTTGATGGCGCCCCGCCCGGTGCGCGACGGTACGGCGATCGACGAGTTGTCCTGCTGGGTGCCGTAGACCAAGTAGGGGTACTGGTCGTCGACGGCAACGTGGTAGAACTGGGCCGTCATCTGGTTGTAGATCGACGACCACGACGAGCCGGCGTTGAGTGACACCCAGGCCCCGCCGTCGTCGGCCCCGATCATGCGGTCGGGGTTGGCGGGGTCGATCCACAGCTCGTGGTTGTCGCCGTGGGGGGTGATGAACTCGTCGAAGTTCTCGCCGCCGTCGATCGAACGCCACGCCTTCTGATTGAGGATGAACACCTCGTCGGACTCGGTCGGGTGGGCCACGACGTGCATGTAGTACCAGGGCCGCCATGTGAGATCGGGTTTGGAGCAGACCTTGGTCCAGGAATCACCGTTGTCGTCGGACCGGTAGAGGCCGCGCTTACGTTTCTCCGCTTCGACGATGGCCCATACCCGGCCCGGTCGGGCGGGCGAGACGGCTACACCGATCTTGCCGAGCGTGCCGTCGGGGAGGCCGTTGGACCGGGTGGCATCAGATCCGTCAGCGGCTCCGGCGCTTCGCTTGTCGCTTCGAGTTTCGCTTCGCGAAACGTCGCGCCCTGGAGCGGTCAGCTCCTCCCAGGTGTCGCCGCCGTCGAGGCTGCGCCACAGGCCCGAGTCGGGGCCTCCCGAGTCCATCGACCAGAACGTGCGCCGGGCCTGCCAGATCGTGGCGAACACGATGCGGGGGTTGTTGGGGTCGATCACCACGTCGATCGCGCCGGCCCGATCGCTCACGTACAGGACCCGCTCCCAGTTGGCTCCGCCGTCGGTGGAGCGGTAGAGGCCCCGCTCGCTCGAGTCCTTGAAGGCGTGACCGAGGGCGGCCACGTACACCGTGTCGGGATCGTTGGGATGGACGACGATCCGGCCGATGTGACGCGAATCCTCCAGCCCGATGTGCGCCCAATGCTTGCCACCGTCGGTCGATTTGTAGACGCCGTCGCCGTGGGTGACGTCGATGCGGATCGTGGCCTCACCGGTGCCGGCGTAGATCACATTGCCGTCGGAGGGGGCGACGGCCAGCGCCCCGATCGACGACGCTGTCAGCTGCCCGTCGGTGATCGGCTCCCAATAGAGGCCGGCGTCATCCGAACGCCACACCCCACCGGCCACCCCGCCGAAGTAGAAGAGATTCTGCTTCACCGGGTCGGCGGCCACGGCCACCACCCGACCACCGCGGGTCGGGCCGATACAGCGGTACTGGGCCTTGCTCAACAGACGGGGGTCAACGGTGACCATGCTCGCGCTCCTGGGTTCGACGATTGCTCTGCCTGCAATCCATCCATGCAAACTGTCTCACAAAGTAGCGCTCGACGACCCGCCGGTCGAACTCCCGAGCAAGGCGGGCTCGAACCTGCGACCCCGTGGTAGGTTCGGGGTCCGGGCGCAAATCCACTGGGGGAAGGTGCACTCGATGAACGGTTGCCGGGTCGGCGTTGGACACGTCGAGATCACCCCGAAGCACAAGGGCCCGACCGGAGGATGGGGCATCGGGTTCGGAACACTTCAGGCGAAACCTCCAACCGATCCGGCCGAGAAGCTGTACGCCACGGCCATCGCCCTCGAGGATGCCGACGGGCGGCGAATGGTCTTCGTCAACGCCGATCTCCATTGTGCGTCGCGCCCCGTCTGGGAGGCGGTGGCGTCGGGCGCCGGACTCGACCCGTCGCAGCTCGTGCTCAGCGGCTCCCACACCCACAACGGGCCCGGCCAGCCCTATGGCGGCTGGCTGTTCGCGTTCGGTTCGACCCTGCCACTCGGCCTCAGCGGCCACAAACGATGGCTGGTCGACCGCATTGGAAAGGCCGTGGCCGAAGCCGTCGAGGCGTTGGCGCCCGGTGGGGTCACGGTGGTGCGGGGTGTGGTCGACGGCGTCGGCAACAATCGGGCCACCCCGGCCTGGAACCAGTACCCGCCCGACGTGATCGAAGACTTTCTCACCAACGGCCCCGGCCGCCACCTCGCCGACGAGCCGCGCAACGCAGCCCGTTACCGCGACCCACGCATCACCGTTCTGGCGGCCCGGAGCGACGACGGGGCCGACCGAGGTGCGCTGGCCTGGTACGGGGTCCACCCGAACTCGGTGGGGCCGAAGCATCCGACCTTCAGTGCCGACCTCTACGGCTGGGCCCGCCACCACGTCGTCGCCGCCACCGCCACACCGATCGGGTTCGGCGGTGGACCGGCGGGCGACGTGTCGCCTCAGACGCTGGCCGACGACGGACACATGCTGCCGCCGCTTGAGTCGGCGGCCGACGCCCAGGGTGTCGGACTGGCGGCGGAACTCGGAGGTCGCATCGGGGCCGCCGTCGTCGAGTTGCTGCAGGCGGCCGAACCCGAACCGTTCACTCTCGCCGTGGCCTATGACGACTGGTGCGCCGACGACGTGCTACCAAACCCGATCTACGGCATGACCCAATTGGGGGCGGGGATCGACGGACCGACCGACCTGTGGCCCCAACTCGAGGCCGGGATCCACAGCCCCCGGGTGAAGGAGATGGCCAAGCGGCAGTTTCCACCCGACGATCCTCAGCACCCGAAGGTCCCGTGGTTCCATGCCCTGAAGGTGCCGGTGACGGCCCGGCGGGTGTTCGACTGGGGCATCCCCGGCTCGTATCCGCTGCACGTGATCCGGGTCGGCGATCACGTCTTCGCCACCGTGCCCGGCGAGCCGACGGTCATGAACTGCTGGCGGACCGAACAGGCGATGGTCGCTGCGACCGGCGCCGCCACCGCATCGGTCATCGGCTACGCCGGCGACTACTGCGCCTACTGGGTCACCCCCGAGGAGTACCGGGAACAGCGCTACGAAGCCGGTTCGACGGTGTTCGGGCGCGAGGCGTCGACCGAACTGCGGAAGGCGTTGGAACGATTGGCGACGACGATCGACTGACCTGGGCGCATCGGTCGGTCAGCCGCCCATGCCTGAGACGTCACCAAGGTCGAATCCGAGTTCGGCTTCGGTCACCACCTCGGCGGCCGGCGGCGGGGTGATGTCGACGGCCGCGCCGTGGTCGAAGAGGTCATAGATCATCGTGACCGATGCGATGTCGTTTTCGGCCGTCTGCTCGAGATCCGTCATTTCGATCTGGAATCGCTGCAGGAACTCGTCGGCGACCCACAGGTCGAGCGTGTAGGAACCGTTCTCGGGCAGGTCGTCGCCGAACGCGGCGCGCTGCTCGGCGGTCATCGACGCAACGTCGATCTCGGACCGGTAGCGGTCGGCGGTCATGCCCCGCAGCTCCTCCTGACCGACGAACTCGACCGTGTGGCCGCTGTCGGCGAGGCCGCTCAGTGCGTCGGCCGGGGTCGCCGTGTCGACGCCGAAGTCCTGGGTCAAATTGCCGCTGCCGTCGGCGTCGGTCTCCAGCCACTTGTCGCCGACACCGAACATGGCCAGCAGGCCCCACTTGACCCATGAGCGGTCGCCGATGGTCCGGACCTGCATCGGTTCCTCGAAGAACGGCGCCATCATCGCCATCGCCGCTGCGGCGTCGGGGTCGTCGGCAGCGGCGGGATCGGCCTCCAAGGCCGCCCCCATGAGCCCGCTCATGTCCATCGAGATCTCGGATGACGCCGTGGCCTCGTCGAACGCACCGCTGAACTGGATGTTAACCGTTCCCATCTCCGAGGTCGGCCCGCCGGTCAGTTCCATGGTGGCCTCGAAGCGGCCGCTCGTCTGCTCGCTCGTGGCGGCCAGCAGATCGTCGAGTTCCGCTGCGTCGAGCACGTCACCGGCGGTGGCGCCGCCGCCGGCCTCGTCGCCGCCGTCGGACGAACCCTCTGCGCCGTCTGATTCATCGGCCTCCATAGCGGCGTCATCATCGGCGACGTCATTCGACTCGTCGACGGCCTCGCTGCTCAACGATTCCGAATCGGTGTCGGCCGAACCGGCGTCGGTGGCGACGCCGTCGGAGGTGCAGGCCGCGGCCATGAGCCCGAGGGCAACAAACAAAACCAGGATGCGCTTCACACCGCTCCCTCTTCCTCCCGCCCACGCTGCGGGATCGCCGGTTTGAGGCCACCCAGCATAGGCCGGCCACGAGCGCGACGCGTGGCAGGCCCGACTCGTCACCGCGACGTCTGGTAGCAAAAAGCGAGGTCTGACCTCGCTTTTTGCTACCAGAGTTCAGCCGGGTGACGAGCCTACGAGGACGACGAGGCCTGTGCAGCCTGCGAGGCCTGGAAGCCGGATCGGTCCTGGGCGATGGCCTCGGTCAGGGCGTCGGCCAGGTCGCCTCGGGCCCTGGCCTTGGTTCCGGCAAACGCGCCCCGGTGCAACTGCGATAGCGCCTCGGCCTTGGCCATCACGGCCGCCTTGTGGCCCTCGGGGGCGACGACCTCGTCGAGGTAGCCGACGTCGCACGCCGCCTGTGGCCGATGGAGCTCG
>JAOUGG010000815.1 GCA_029857855.1 Acidimicrobiia bacterium
ACTGACCGCTCGGGTCAGGACCGGGGTCGCCGTCCTGCGGGTTGGAGGGCATGGCAACCGCAGGATCCACCGAGTACCGCCGCGACCTCGGTGGCCAACCAACACACGCCACGAATCAGAACACCCACGAATCAGAACACCCGGGAGTCAGAACACCCGCGGGTCAGAACACCGCCCCGGCCGCCCGCAGCCGGGCCGCCACCGCCCCCCACTCCAGACTGCAATCCGGCGGGTAGACCCCGATGAGGGAGGAGTCGGGGCCTACCCGTTCCGGCGATGGTGGGTGCGTGGACGCCCACTGTCGAATTCGATGCTCCAGATCACGGAGTTCCCGGATCGTGGCTCGCATCCACTGGGCGTGCGCCTCCAACGAGCGGGCGAGGGACCGCAGCTCGGCGACCTGGGCCACGATCTCCGAATGGCGGGAACGCACCCGCTCCCGCGTGGACGTGGCCCGACGTCCGACCCACTCCAGATCAGCGAGCGCGCTGACCGCGGAGGCCGACACCTCGTCGATTCGCCTGGCCTCGCGGTGGTACAGATCGGCCAGCTGCTCGACCGCCTCGGGATCGCCGATGGGATTGCCCATGATGCCGTGAGTCTCCGTGCCGACCGGACCGTCAGCTGTCGGCCAGGGTCAGCGCTTCCTTGCGCCGCGTGACCTCGGCCGATGCCTCGTTGAGGGCCAGGTTCAGCTTGTCGAGCGCCGGCTTGAACTCGTTGGTCCACGCCGCAAGGAACCGCTGAGCCGACGCCCCCTCCCAGCCGGGACCGATCGTGTCGGTGGTGATGCCGCTCAGTGTCGACATCAGTGTCTGGACGTTGTCACCGGCCTTGGTGAACTGACTGGCCAGATTGTCCATCTGGGCCATGTTGCCCGCGATCTTCGGTGCTGCCATCGGTGGTACCTGACTTTCCGTATGTCGTTGTGCTGGTGTGGTGAGTTGGCGGCGGGCGCCGCCCCGATCTCAACCGCTACAACGCCCTGGAAACGGAGGCGTGACGAAACTTCTGACATTTTCGTCAATCTCAACGGGTTGCGCGGTTCTGCGTGTCAGGTGCGCAAAACCGCGCAGGCCATCAAACTGCTACAGGATCTGCGAGAGGAACAGCTTGGTGCGATCCTCCTGCGGGTTGGTGAAGAAGTGCTCGGGCGTGCCGACCTCAACCACCTCGCCGTCGGCCATGAACACGACCCGGTCGGCGACCTCGCGGGCGAAGCCCATCTCGTGGGTGACGCAGATCATCGTCATACCCTCTTCCGCCAAATCCTGCATGGTGTCGAGCACCTCTTTGATCATCTCCGGATCGAGCGCCGAGGTCGGCTCGTCGAACAGCATCACCTTCGGGTTCATGGCCAGCGACCGGGCGATCGCCACCCGCTGCTGCTGACCGCCGGACAACTGACCCGGATACTTGTTGGCCTGATCGGGGATCTTCACCCGTCGTAACAGCTCCATGGCTGCTTCCTCCGCCTCGGCCTTCGGGGAACGACGCACCTGACGAGGCGCCAGCGTGATGTTGTCCAGCACCGTGAGGTGAGGAAAGAGGTTGAAACTCTGGAAGACCATTCCGGTCTCGCGGCGAATCTCCTGGATGTTGCGAACGTCGTCGGAGAGCTCGACGCCACCGACCATGATCCGCCCCCGGTCGTGTTTCTCCAACCGGTTGATGCAGCGGATGAGCGTGGACTTGCCGGAGCCGGACGGTCCGATCACGACCACCACCTCCTGCTTGCCCACCAACATGTTGATGTTCTTGAGGGCCTGGAAGTCGCCGAAGAACTTGTCGACGGCGTCGACCTCGATCATGACCTCCTTGTCACCGATATTGGTTGCGTCACTGTCGACGTGAATGGTCTGCTCGGTCATGTCCGGCCCCCTTTGAGTTGCTGCGTTGCTGTGCAGTTGATGCGATGTCGGTGTGAATGAGTTGAATGTTGTGCCATGGTCATGCCCTTAGTGATCGCCGATGGCCAACCGTCGTTCGAGACGCTGGCTCTCGCGGGACATGGCGAAGGCGAACGCCCAGAAGACGAAGGCCACATATGCCATGGTCTCGGCGATACCGAGACTGCGGAAGTCGGCCTGGCCGTGGATGAGGGCTCGGACCCCGAGGAACTCGGTGATGCCGATGATGAAGAGCAGGGTCGTGTCCTTGAACAGCGAGATGAATTGCCCGACCATCGCCGGGATCACCGCCCGTAGCGCCTGCGGAAGAACGAGAAGCCGCATGATTGAGGGGGGCGACATGCCGAGCGCCTGACCGGCCTCGGTCTGACCGCCGGGCACCGCCTGCAGGCCACCACGAATGATCTCGGCCACATAGGCGCCGGAGAACAGGGTGATGGCGGCGATGGCCCGGGTGATCGACGACGGGACCTCGTCGGTGTTCAGGAAGAACCCGAGGAAGAACTGACCGGCCAGCAGGAAGGTGATGAGAGGAGCGCCCCGGAAGAACTCGATG
>JAOUGG010000816.1 GCA_029857855.1 Acidimicrobiia bacterium
CGGCCATGAGTTCAATTTCGGTGCTGTTCTCACCCGCCCCGGCGTCGGCCCACACGGGGTTCGAATCGTCGAGCCCGGTTGACGGATCCACCGTTGGCGCTGCGGTCGAGGTCGTGACGATCGCCTTCAGCGGCCCTGCCGAACCGGCCGGCGAGGGATTTGTGGCTTTGGACTCCTCAGGCACAATTCGGATCCCCGATGGTGTGACATCGGGCGTCGAGCAACAGACCTGGACACTCCGTTTCGACCCACCACTGGGCGATGGAGCGGTCGGCGTGCGCTGGACGGTCCAAGCCCCCGATGCCCACCCGATCAACGGCAGCTTCAGCTTCACCGTGACCGCATCCGGCGCGCCGTTTGACGACGACACCGTTACGGAGGGGGGTGAGGCGGCGGACGCCACATCGATTCCCGCTGCCGGCCTCGCCGCTGACAGGTCCGGGGATCGGCCGGCCCGGGAGATTGCCTCCGAGGTCGTCGACTCAGACTCCCGGTCGGCGTCGGCGGATCAGGTCGGGTCATCGGAAGCCCAGGAACTGGAGGAGTTCCTGCAGCGGAACGAGCAGGCGGCCCCCAAGTCCGGGGGCGTGGGTGCTTTCGGCCGATTGCTCGGGTTTGTCGGGACCATGCTGGGGATCGGTGGACTGTGCTTCGGTGCGGTGGTTGTTCACAACCATCGTCGGGACCTGCGCTCGGTGTACAGGGCAGTACGGTATGCCGCCCTCGTGGTGATCGCCGGGACGGCCGTTGATCTGGCCGCCCATCTGGCAGTGGCCAGCAACGGTTGGTTGGAAATCCCGACCGCCGGGGCCGTCGGGTCGGCGACCGTGTCAACGTTCGGGATCGCGATCGGACTTCGGGTTGTGGCTGGATCACTCCTGTTCGCCACGGCCAGGATCGAGGACCAGAACTTCGGTCGAACGGAGCGCCCCGTTCCCCGACGAGAACTCGTAGTCGCTGGAGCCCCCGGACTCGTGGCGGCTGGTGATCTCACCTCGGATGCCGAAGCCGCCGATCGGCTCCACGGTGGCCCGTCCGAGGCTCGACGTTCGGACCGGCAGGTTTGGCCGGTGAACCTCGAGATGAGCGACCTGGTCCTGGTTGACGAGCCCGTCGAGGCACAAGGGACGCCCTCAACAGACGGGGGTGATCGGCCGTTCCCGATTTTGTCGTTGCTGGCAGTGATCCTGCTCCTGGCGTCGTTCACCTTCGACGGCCACACGGTGACCGAGGGCAATCGTTGGGTCACCGGGGCGATCGACATGATTCACGTTGTGGCGGCATCGATCTGGGCCGGCGGTGTCGCCGCGTTCGCAGTGGTGTTGTGGCGCCGATATCGGCGCCGGGAGCGGCTCGGAGGGTTGGAAATGGCCCTACGATTCTCGGTGGTCGCGGGCGTGGCGTTGGCGGCGGCCGGGTTGGCAGGGACAATTCTGGCCGTCATCATCCTCGAATCGGTATCGGATCTGTGGACCACGCCGTGGGGCCGCTTGCTGATGGCCAAGACCGTCGCCGTGGCCGCCGCGGCGTCGCTGGGCACCTACAATCATTTCGTCGTGATTCCCTGGATGAACGCCCATCCTGACGACGACACCCGGTCGGTTCGAATCCGCAACACCGCGACCGGAGAGGCGGTCTTGTTGGCAGCGGTGATCGTTCTCACCGCGTTCCTGGTCGGGGCATCGACGTAATCATGACAGACCGCCTTGACTTCGTCGTGAAATGGGTCGCCGTCGCCGTTGTCGCAGCCGTTGTCATCGTGGGCTGCTCGGAGAATTCCACTCCCGATCAATCTGTTCCCGAGACTGAGGCCGACGCAGCCGGGAGTCTGGGTGCCGAGGTCTACGCCAACAGCTGCGCCTCATGCCACGGAGCCGACCTCCGGGGCACCGACAAGGGTCCATCGCAACTGTCGATCGTCTATGAACCAAACCATCACCCCGACGACGCCTATCGGTCGGCCATTGCCAACGGAGCTCCTCAACATCACTGGACGTTTGGCGACATGCCACCCTTGACCGGCTTGACCGGCGACGAGGTCGAGGCCGTGATTGTCTTTATCCGTGCTGAACAGGAACGGCAGGGCTTTGAGCAATAGTGCGTTCCTGGACACCATCTTCCGTTCAACCGTTCGGAGGTTTGTGTCGCACAGCTGACGGCGTCGGATCGAGAGCACGCCGATCGGCCCTGAAGCCGTCGCCTCTTCAGCCGAGTCGCTCCACGCGCTCGCGATATTCTTCCGAGTCCAGCTCGCCTCGGGCGTAGCGTTCGGCCAGGATTCGACGAGCCCCGCTCAGCGGATCGCTTTCCGCGACCGGACTGCGCCCACTCACCGACGATGAGCGGACCGCCCAAACGACCAATGCAATCAGAGCGACTGTCAACACCGGCCCCCAAACAAACATCATCCACCACGCCCCGTCCCCCCAGCCCATATGACCGAAGTCAGATCCACGGTCGGCCAG
>JAOUGG010000817.1 GCA_029857855.1 Acidimicrobiia bacterium
GTTGGTTCGGACTGGTCGATCGCCCCTCATCGGTCGGGCAGCTACCCGACGGTGATCCGGTCGCCAGTGCAACGCCTGCGGGCCCTCTACCGCCCGTTGGCCCCGTACCGGCGGCGGGCGTCGGCACCGCAGCGGTGGCCGGCCCGCAGCCGACTCCCGTCGCCGCCGGTTCCTACACCCGCTCGGAGGCGGCCCGCACCTCGCAGTTCTGGATTCTGGTCGTCATCGGCGTGACCAGCGGTGCGCTCATCACCGGCCTCAACTTCCATCAGATCGACCTACTCGGTGAAGCCGGGCTCTCGTCCGGTGAGGCCGCCATCATGTTCCTTCCCCAGATCATCGGCTCGTCGGTGGCCGCGCTCGGCGTCGGCTCGGTACTCGACCGGGTCGGCACCAGGTTCGTGCCCGCCTTCTCGATGCTCCTGCTGGTCGCCGTGCATTTCCTCGCCGCCGGCTTGTCGGGCCAGGCCACGATTCTGCTGTACGCCGTGGGGCTCGGATCGGTGGGTGGCACCGTGCGGGCGGCACTGTCGACGTTGGTCCCCGGCTACTTCGGTACCGGCCACATCGGCGCCATCCAGGGCCTCATCACGGTGGCCAATGTGGCAGGATCCGCCGTCGGACCGGTGGTACTGGCGGCCACCCAGTCAGCGACCGGCAGCTACCGGTCGGCCAACCTGATCCTGGCTGCGATCCCGGTTCTCGCCACCGTGATCTGCCTGTTCAACCGGGTGCTCGAGCCCCGGGCGGGTGTGGTTCCGGGCACACTGGAGGAATGTGTCGCAACATAACCATTCTTCGTGGTCTCGAACCGCCGGCCACCGCCGAGGAGGTCGCCGCGGGGGCCCGGCAGTACGTACGGAAGATCAGCGGTATCCGTGAGCCCTCGGCGGCCACGGCCGAGGTCTTCGAAGCAGCGGTGGAGGCCGTTACCGCCGCCACCACGGAACTGCTTCAGTCGTTGCCGCCCCGACGCCAACCTCCCACGACGGTCCCTCCCTTGCGCCGGATCACCAAGCGCAGCGGAGCGGATGTGACCCGCCACTGATTCCTGGTGGTGCTAGACGGGCCCCGACCGGTCGGTACTGTCGTCGATCACGTCGATCTGAAGGCCATGGACATCGCCGGTGACCTCGACCTCGGTGCCGCGTGCGAAAATGTTCAACCGGCGCGAGCCGAGGACCAACCCGCGCACGTCGATCCACTCATCGTCGCCGAGTAGCGGCCGGAAGCGCAGGCGACCGCGATGCATCGACGGTTCGATCCCGAGGCGAACGGCGGTGACCTGAATGGGTACTGCAGCCGCCCAGGCCTGGGGCCGGGCCGACGCAGGGTAGGGGACCGGCGTCGGAATGTCGTGTCGATCGAACCCGCCGAGCAGTTCCGGCAGCTGGTCGCCCTCTGCTCGGCTGAGTTCGAGTAAGGCACGTGAAAGACGCTGAGCGTCGGTTCCCCGGCCTCGGCGGGCCATCCCTCGCATCGCGAGTGCGGTGTCGTGGGGCCAGACTGTGCCGAGGTGGTATCCCAGTGGGTTGTAGGCGTGCTCGGTAGCGGCCAGGGTCCGGATACCCCAGCCCGAGAATTCGGCCGGATCGAGGAGGCGGTCGCACAGTCGGCCGGCGAGGTCGTCATCGAGGAGGGTCCCCGCCAGGAGGTGGCCAACATTGGAGGCCCGAACCGACACCGGAGATCCGGTGGCGTCGAGCCAGGGCGCCACATGGACCGGCTCGTCGACAGCGAAGTGTTGGAGAAATCGCAGGCGCAGCTGCTCGGCTTCGTCGAGGAGGGACGAGGCCTGGGATGCATCGCCGAGGTGCTCCTCCAGTTCGGCCATGCCGATGAGCGCTTCGTGCACATAGCCCTGCACCTCGGCCAGCGATGTCTGTTCCTCGAGTGTGGCGCCATCGGCCGTGACCATTGAGTCTCCCGAATCCTTCCAGCCCTGGTTTCCGATGCCCGTCGGGTGAGGAATTGACCGCACGAAACCGAGCTCATCGACGTGCTGTCGGCACCAATCGAGACAGGCCCTCGCCGCCGGAATGAGAGGTCCCAGTCGGTCGGCTTCGGCTCCCCATCGCAGGCACTCGGCAAGGAGGACGACGAAGAGGGGCGTGGCGTCGACCGAGCCGAAGTACGGCTCTCCCGGCTCCAGGCCGAAGACGCCCATCTCACCGATGCGGAGTTCATGGAGAATCCTTCCAGGTGACTCGACGGTGCGGGGATCATCCACGGTGCCCTGGTGAGCGGCCAGGACGTCGAGGACCGAGAGCGCCGGCTCGGTGCCGCGCAACAGCGACAGCAGCGAGACGACCAACGCATCGCGGCCGAACACGGCCAGGAAGTGGGGGGCACCAGCGGCGATGAATGGTCGTCCTGTTGTTGGATCGCTGACCGTGAGCGCCTCCAGATCCCAGAATGCCCCCTGGAGTGATCGGTTGAGGTCGTTGTCGTCGCTGGTGACG
>JAOUGG010000818.1 GCA_029857855.1 Acidimicrobiia bacterium
GATCCTCCCGGGTCTACCCGTCAGCTCGCTCATGATCGCAGCTCCGGTGACCGCCGCAGCCATCCTCGTACATCGCAGCAGAGGGACAGCAGGTGTCGCGGCCTTGCTGCGGCGGTCCTTCGATCACCGGAGGATCACCAGCAGGCGTTGGTACCTGCCCACCATCCTGCTCCTCCCGCTGGCCATGCTCGTGACCTACGCCATGATGCGCGCCCTGGGTCGGCCGCTCCCGGATTCGACGACGATCCGGTGGCGTGCCGTTCCGGTCCTGCTCCTCGTGTTCTTCGTCGGCGCGCTGGCCGAAGAGCTCGGATGGTCCGGTTATGCCCTCGAGCCACTTCAGCAGCGCTTGGGCGCCCTCGGTGCCAGCCTCGTGCTGGGCATCGCATGGTCGGTGTGGCACTTCATCCCGCTCGCCCAGGTCGGTAGATCCCCATCCTGGATCGCCTGGTGGAGCCTCTACGCAGTGGCGTCTCGCGTGCTGTATGGCTGGATCTACAACAACACGGGCCGCAGCGTGTTCGCAGTGACGCTCTTCCATGCCATGGCCAATCTCAGCTGGCAACTCTTCCCCAACGACGGTTCACACTTCGACCCGCAGAACGCGGGTTTGGTCGTGTCGGCGGTTGCGCTCATGGTCATTGCCTTCTGGGGGCCTCGGACGCTCACGCGACGCTCGGCCCACAGCGTCACCAGTAGCCGGTCATGAGCTCGCTGATCCAGTCGGGCTGACGCACCTCGGTTCGGGGCCCAAACTCGACGACATGGGGCTTGATGTCCAGGACGGGCGTCCCGTCGATGGCGTCGAGGCCGCGCACACCGATGTCGAGCCCGTCCACGGAGACGAGCTCGCACGTGGTGACGCCGATCCGGTTCGGGCGGGCCTTTGCCCGCTGGGCGAAGATGCCGACCATGGGCCAATCCTGACGTCCCCGTGGGCGCCGGGCCCCGACGTTGACGCTGGTCTCGTCGACTCGGTCGAAGACGAACACGATTTCCACATGGGAGAAGTCCTCGAGCCCGGCCACCGCGTCCGGACCGAAGCGATCAGGATCGAGCGAGACGGTGCTGAGGACCGACCCCCAGTCGTCGTCGACAACGTCGTCTCGCCCGCCGTGCACGAGTCCGATGGGCACCATCTCGATCGAATCCATGGCAGTCAGCTTCCCAGATCGGGCACCTGTTCCCATTGCTCTGCTGCGCCGGAACTTCCGCGGCGGGCGGGCGCGACGGTTCGAGCGGGAAGCGCCGCCGAATCTGCGCTGATCGGTGCTGGGTCGACGTTCTCCTCACATGGGCTGCACGAGCTCGAGGCGATTGCCGAACAGATCCGACACGTAGACGCGGTCGTATCCCTCGAGCGGCTCGTCGTCGACCACGACGTGCCCGGCGAGCTCGAGCGCTGCAGCGAGCGCCCTGACGTCGTCGACGATGACGGCCGGGTGCGCCTTCTTCGCTGCCCGAAAGCCGTTCTCGACGCCGAGGTGGATCTTCACGGCAGCCGTTTCGAACCAGCAGCCACCTCGGACAGCGAGGTGCGGTGGCTTCTCCATGCTGGATCCCGAGGATCCCTTCATAGAACGAGACAGCATCGGCCTCCCTGCCGGGGGCATGGCGAGCTGGACGTGGTCGAGACGAAGCACGGGCATGGCCCGATTTCTGGCATCGCAGCTCAGCATCGAGCGGCAACTCCCTCGCTGGGCTGAGTGCTACGTCGCGAAGGCATTGCGGGAGAGGTCTCTCGGGGTCTCTCTGACGGGGGTGTCATGCCGCGCTCACTGCGATCCAGGCGCTCCGATGCCGTGGGTTACGGGTTGCATTCGCCCCTCCGACACCCTAGAAACCCCTGGTGAGAGCTGTGGAAATGCTCCCAGGGGTGTCGTTTGTAAATGCTTTTGCTAATGCCAGACGCAGAAGCGGTGAAAAATGCGCGTCGAAACCTTGGGTTCAGGGTGAGTTTGAAGCATCGCAACCGCCCGAATTACAGCCTGTGGGGCTCGGAAACTCCGTCGCCGCAGGTCAGGTGACGTTTCGGTAGTCGTTGGTGCGGCCGTCGCACCTGGGCGTTCGAGGCGTGGTGACCGTCGGGGGCTATCGGGACAACGGTGTAGCTGGTGCGGGCATCCCGGAGCGGGGCATCCGGGTCGCTTCACGGTAGGAATGTGGTGCTACCATGATGTGATGGCTGTTCGAAAGTTGTCGGTGGCATTGGAGGAGTCGGTTGCAGCGGAAGCTGCCGAAGCGGCCGAGCGTCGTGGGGTGAGCTTGTCGGCCTGGTTGAACGCAGCCGCTGAGCGGGCGCTGGTCATCGAGCGAGGGCTTGCCGGTGTGGCCGAGTGGGAATCCGAGCACGGCGAGTTGAGCGCCGAGGAGCTTGCGTGGGCCGATTCAGTCCTGGATCGCTCGGTTGCCGGCCAAGTGGCTTCTTGAGCGATGCCGGGGATGACCTACGATGCTGGC
>JAOUGG010000819.1 GCA_029857855.1 Acidimicrobiia bacterium
GACGGCCCGGACGTCACTGTCGAGTTCATCGAGACGGGCACACCCGGTCAGGGGCCCCGAGGGGCCAAAGGCTTGGCCGAGGCCCCCAACGTGGCCACCGCCGCCGCCATCGCCAACGCCGTAGCCAAGTTGGTCGGCGCACCGGTCCGCCAGCTGCCCATGACCGCCGAGCGCATCTGGACGGCCCTGCAGCAGACCGCCGAGGAACCAGGCCCACCGCAACCCGGCGATCCGTCTGGAGGCGCCCGATGAGCGCCTTCACCATCGCGTCGACCGTGGCCGAGGCCGTCACCCTGCTGGCCGACGGGGCCCGGCCCGTGGCCGGCGGCACCGATCTCGTGGTCGGGCACCGCCAGGGCAAAGCCCCGCTGCCGGAGAAAGTGGTGGCCATCGACCGCATCGCCGACCTCCGAGGCATCGGACCCGACGAGCGCGCCGCGGCCGACGGCAGCACCGCAGGGCTCCGTATCGGCGCCCTCGTCACCCACGCCGAGCTGATGACCGACGCCACCGTCGTCGGCTCCTACACGGCCCTGGCCGACGGGGCCGCCCTGGTCGGCTCCCCCGCCACCCGCAACGCGGGCACGATCGGCGGGAACGTCATGAACGGTTCCCCGGCGATGGACACGGGCGCACCGCTCGTGGTGTTGGGCGCCCGGTTCGAGCTGGTGTCCGGGCGAGGAACCCGGCTCGTCGAACCGGACGAGCTGTGGACCGGTCCCGGTACCACCTCGGCCGCCGACGACGAGCTGATGACCGCATGCCTGCTTCCCGCCCGGCCACCGTCCTCGGCCAGCGCCTACGTGCGCCTCGAGTACCGGCGGGCCATGGAGATCGCCGTCGTCGGCGCCGCGGCCTCCGTCGAACTCGGCGACGACGGATCCCTGGCCTCGGTTCGGGTGGCGCTCACCGCCGTCGCGCCCACGATCCTGGCCGTCACCGGCCTCGACGACCTGGCCGGACGACCGCTCGACGACGACCTCCTGGCCGCTGTGGCCGATATCGCCCGCAGCCAGGCCGCACCGATTTCCGATCTCCGCGCCTCCGATGCCTACCGGCGCCACACCGTCGGGGTCATGGCCGGGCGGGCCGTGTCCGCCGCTGCGGCCAGAGCCCGGGGCGAACATCTCGCCGTACCGATCAATCGATCCGTCGGCATCGGCAGAAAGGCCGACCAATGACCACCTCGATCTCCTACCTGCTCACCGTCAACGGCGTCGACTACCCGGTCAGCGGACCCAACCACCTCAGCCTGCTCGATGCGGTCCGCAACCAGGTCGGCCTCACCGGCACCAAGGAGGGCTGCGACGACTGCGAGTGCGGAGCGTGCATGATGCTGCTCGACGGCCAACCGGTGAACTCCTGCTCCTACCTGGCCGCCCAGGCCCAGGGCCGGCAGATCACCACGGTCGAGGGCCTGGCCGACGGTGACGACCTCGAGCCGCTGCAACAGACCATCCTCGACGTCGGCGGGGTTCAGTGCGGGTTCTGCACCCCGGGCATGCTGATCTCGGCCCGGGCACTGCTCGACCTGGAGGAGCGCCCGTCGGAAGAAGACATCCGCATCGGGCTGTCGGGCAATCTGTGCCGCTGCACCGGCTACACCAACATCGTCGCCGCCGTGCAAAGCCTCGTTGCTGCTGGGTACGATTCGGAGCCGGAAGGCGGTTGAGCCCCAGGCCGGAAGGCGCATGAGCTGATGAACTGTCGACACTGTCACACGCCGTTGGAGCTGGTCTTCGTCGATCTCGAGGAGTCGCCTCCGTCGAACTCCTACCTCGCGGATGTGAACCAGCCGGAGAACTCCTACCCGCTGCGGGTGCTGGTTTGCGAGAACTGCTGGCTCGTCCAGACCGAGGATTTCGCCGAGGCCAACGAATTCTTCGCCTCCACCTACGCCTACTTCAGCTCCTACTCCACATCGTGGCTGGCCCACGCCAAGGCCTATGTCGACGACGTGGCCGAGCGGTTCGGGCTCGATGAGACCAGCAACGTGATCGAAGTGGCGGCCAACGACGGCTACCTGCTCCAGTACGTGGCCGAACGGGGCATCCCCTGTCTCGGCGTCGAGCCGACACTGAGCACCGCCGAGGCGGCCCGGGAGAAGGGCATCGAGATCGTCAACGAGTTCTTCGGGGTCGCCCTCGCCAAACGGCTGGTCGCCGAGGGTCGGCAGGCCGATCTGACCGCAGCCAACAATGTCTTGGCCCACGTCCCCGACATCAACGACTTCGCCGCCGGCTTCGCCGTGCTGTTGAAGCCGAACGGTGTGTCGACCTTCGAGTTCCAGCACCTCGTTCCGCTGGTCGACGAGTGCCTGTTCGACACGATCTACCACGAGCACTACTCCTACCTCTCGCTGTCCACGGTCGAACAGGTGCTGGCCACCAACGGTCTCAGCGTGTTCGACGTGGCCGAGGTCCCGACCCACGGCGGCAGCCTGCGGGTTTTCGCCCA
>JAOUGG010000088.1 GCA_029857855.1 Acidimicrobiia bacterium
GCCCGGCGCTGCCGGTCGACGTGTTCGCCGTTGGTCATGCCCACATCGACGTCGCCTGGCTGTGGACGGTGGCCCAGACGAGACGTAAGGCCGGTCGGACCTTTCACAACGTGCTGGCGCTGATGGACGAGTCCCCCGAATTCCACTTCACCCAGAGTCAACCCCAGCTCTACGACTACGTGCGCCAGGACTATCCCGAGCTCTTTTCCGCCATCGGCGAGCAGGTGGCGGCGGGCCGGTGGGAGGCCATCGGCGGCATGTGGGTGGAGGCGGACTGCAACCTCACCGGCTCCGAATCCCTCGCCCGCCAGTTCCTCCTCGGCCGCCGGTTCTTCGCCGAACACTTCGGTCCCGAGGCGGAGAGCGCCGTGCTGTGGCTGCCCGACGTGTTCGGCTACGCCTGGAACCTACCGCAGCTCATCAAGGCCGCCGGGCTCGACTACTTCTTCACCATCAAGATCAGCTGGAGCCAGTACAACCGTCTTCCCTACGACAGCTTCTGGTGGCAGGGCCTCGACGGCACCCGGGTGTTGACGCACTTCAGCCCGACACCCAACGACTCGCATCCGGCGTGGGCCACCTACAACGCCGAGGCCCGTCCGGTCGACGTCCTCGACACCTGGCGGCAGCACCGGCAGCGGGAGGTTCGATCGGACGACGGCACGGCGGCTCCGATGCTGCTGTCGTACGGCCACGGCGACGGCGGCGGCGGGCCGACGAGGGAGATGGTCGAGAACCTGACCGGGCTCGAAGCGTTCCCGTCGATGCCCCGAACCCGCACGACCACCGTCAAGGCGTTCTTCGCCGAACTGGAGAAGGTGGCCGATCGGCTGCCCGTCTGGAACGGCGAGCTCTACCTCGAATACCACCGCGGCACCTACACCTCGCAAGCCGCAACAAAGTGGGGCAACCGGCGGGGTGAATTCGGTCTACACAACGCCGAGTTCCTCGCCGCATGGGCTCGACTCCTCACCGATGCCGACTACCCGGCCGCCCGCCTGACCGAGGCCTGGAAGCTCCTGTGCCTCAACCAGTTCCACGACATCATCCCCGGCTCCTCCATCGGTGAGGTCTACCAGGACACCGCCGCCGACCATCGACGGATCGCCGACCTGGTCTCCGAGACGGTCACCGAGGCCGTCGATGCGTTGGCCAGGGTGCTTCCCGGCTCGACGCACGTGGTCATCGTCAATCCGAACCCGGTGGCCGTCACCGACCTGGTGTTCGTGGCCGACGGAGAGGATGGGCCCGATCCGGCGGACGAGGCGGGGCTGGTCGACCTCGGCACCGGCGCTGCCGTCCGTGAACAGCCGGTCGATGGTGGTCGGCTGCTCGCCCTGGATCCGATCCCGGCCTACAGCCTCCGGGCGCTCGGGTTGGCTACGGGAGTGGCCGAGGCGGAAGCCGGGTCGTCGGACCGGACCTCGGTCGAGGTGCGGGCGATCGCCGGTGGCTTCGAGCTGGTCAACAGCCGCGTTCGGGCGGTTCTCGACGGCGATGGTCAGGTGGTCGAGTTGGTCGATCTTGAACTCGGACGCTCGGTGTTGCCCGACGGAGCCACCGGCAATCGGTTGCAGGTGTTCGAGGACCGTCCCCTCGACTTCGATGCCTGGGACATCGAAATCTATTACGAGGACCGCCAGTGGGCCCCGGAATCGGCCCACTCCGCGGAAATCGTCGAGCACGGACCGTTGCGGGCGGCCGTGCGATTCGAGCGACGCCTCGGGGCGAGCACCATCGCCCAGACCGTGGCCCTCCGGCACGACAGCAAGCGGATCGACTTCGTCACCGACATCGACTGGCACGAACGCCACACCCTGCTGAAGGTCGCCTTCCCGGTCGAGGTGCACGCCGATCACGCCACCTTCGACATCCAATGGGGCAACGTCGCCCGACCGGTCCACACGAACACGTCGTGGAACTGGGCCCAGTTCGAGACCTGTGCCCACAAGTGGGCCGACCTCTCCGAGGGCGACTTCGGTGTCAGCCTGCTCAACGACGGCAAGTACGGCCACGATGTACGCGACAACGTGCTTCGGCTGACCCTGCTCCGCAGCCCCGGCGCTCCCGATCCCGAGGCCGACGAGGGGCGGCATCGGTTCACCTATTCGATCCTGCCCCACCAGGGCGACTGGCGGTCGACGACCGCAGCCGTTTCGTCGACGGTGGCGGAGGCCTACGCACTCAACAACCCGCTCCTGGTCACGGTGGTGACCGACCGGTCGGCAGCCGAGCCGGATCGAAGCGGCCTTCCGGTTCCGCTGATCTCCGTCGATCGGCCGAACGTCGTCGTCGAAACGGTCAAGTGGGCCGAGGATGGCGACGGCCTGATCGTCCGCCTGTACGACAACGAGCGCCGGCGTGGACCGGTCCGGGTCGGGATCGGGTTCCCGTTCGAACGGATCGAGGCGGTCGACTTGTTGGAACGCCCGGTCTCGGCGACCCCGGTCGAACGAACAGCCGACGGCTTCGAATTCATGATCGCGCCCTACCAGATCAAGACCTTCCGAATCATCTAGTATTGGGCCCGCCGTGGACGAGAGCAGCCGAACGTGACCGAACCCGACCCGAAGGAACACCTGTGCAGCTGACGATACCCGACGTCGACCAACCGCTGGTTGCGATCATCAGTGGCGGTACCCAGGGTTTGGGTGAAGCGGTGGCCCGCAAACTCTTGGCCGACGGCGCGGCGGGTCTACTGCTCGCCGGTCGCTCACCGGAGCGGGGTCACGCACTGGCCGACGAGCTGAGCGGTCTCGGAACCCCGACGGTCTTCACCGCAGCCGACATGATCGATACATCCGCTCCGCAGATGCTGGTCGACGCCTGCGTCGAACGGTTCGGCACGGTCACCGGTGTCGTCAACATCGCCGCCGCCACCAGTCGGGCCAACCTGTTCGCCGACACCGTCGAGCATTTCGACCGGATGATGGCGGTCAACGTTCGAGCCCCGTATTTCCTGATTCAGGCCGCGGCGCGGGTGATGGTCGAACAGGGAACGGGTGGCTCCATTGTCAGCGTCGGCTCCACCTCCGGGTACGGCGGCCAACCCAAACTGGCGGCCTACAGCATCTCGAAGGGTGCGTTGTCGGTCATGACGAAGAACCTGGCGTTTGCGTTGATGCAGCACAACATCCGGGTCAATCAGGTCAATCCCGGGTGGATGGAAACCGAGTCGGAGCATCGCACCCAGATCGAGCACGACCATGCGCCCGAGAACTGGCTGGAACTTGCCGCCCCGACCCGACCGCTCGGCCGCTTGGTGCAGCCATGGGAGGCGGCGAACGCCATCGCCTACTGCCTGTCGCCGGTGTCGGGCCTGATGACCGGCAACATCATCGACATCGACCAGTCGGTGCAGGGCGCTGGCGATCCGCCGCTGCCCGGCCCCGAAGACACGATCCAACCCTGAGCTGAGGCGCGGCCAACTCGATGCATCTACTCCGACGTCACGCGTTCCCGATACTCGCGATACTGGCGCTTGTCGTGGCGGCGTGCTCGGGTGACACCGACGATCCAGTCGCCGACGCTGTGTCGCAGCCGACCGGCGGTGCAGTCGACCAGGGTCTGGGGTCGACCGACTCGACCGAGCCCGATGTGCTCGACCTGACGGCCGGCTCGGAACCCTCGACGATGGCGGAGCTCGAGGCTTCCTGGGCCGGGAACCGGTCCGCCGTCGTCGACCGGCTGCGAGAAGGGGGCTACGGCGTCACCGACGAGCGGCTCAGCGGTCCCGGTGATTTCGTCGTCGACCTCAGCCGATGCCCGGCCGGGCGGGGCGGCGACGTTGCGACCACTGGGCCGATCGAGATCGTGCACATCGTGAGCACAGCCGACGCCGGGGCCTACGCCGACGGCGCCCGAGCTTACTTCGACCATGTGAACAGCCAGGGTGGCATCGACGGTCGTCGCATCGACTACGAGGTGGTCGACGACGAGCTCGTGCCGACCAAGACCATCGAGGCGGTCGACGACCGGGTCGACGGCAACGCGATCGGAATCACCACCTTTGGTACCGCGACCAGCCAGTCGGTGTTCGATCAACTCAACCGGGCCTGCATTCCCCAGCCGTTCGTCGGGTCCGCCCACCCGGCGTGGGGCGACCCTCGAACGCATCCGTGGACACTCGGTCTGCAGCTCTCCTACGCCACCGAGACGATCCACTGGGGCAACTGGATCAAGCGGAATCTCACCGCGCAGCTGCCGATCAAGGTGGCGGCGCTGGCCATCGACAACGACTACGGCCGGGCCTACCGTGCCGCGTTCGAGCAGTGGGCTTCGACGAACGGCGACGTGGTCTCGGACGTGGTCGTGGTCGAGCACGACCCCTCGGCCACCGAGCTGAGCGCGGAACTGACCGAGATCCGGGCCGCCGATCCCGACGTCTTCCTGGCGATGACCGCCGGTTCGGGCTGTGGTGCCGCCGTCGACGCCGGCGAGGCGGCCGGCGTCAACGAGATCACCGACGCCCGATTCCTCCCGACGGCCTGCACCGACCCCCAACGATTCCTGATTCCCAACGAACGTGACGGTGACGGTTATCTCGCCGTTGACGGAGGCGTCAAAGCCGCCGACGATCCGCTGTACGAGAGCGATCCGTTCGTGACGTTCGTGAACGGACTGATCGCCGACACCGATGTCGCACCCGAACAGGCGGCGCTGGCCGCCGCCGGTGCCGGCCAGTTCGCCTGGGCCTACGTGGAGGCGCTGCGTATCGCCGCCGAACTCGACGGAGGCGTGACCCGGGCCAACTTCCTCCTGGCCCTGCGCAGCCTGGAGCTGCGCCACCCGATGGTGGTGGCCGGCATCACCTTCGCAACCGACGGAGCCGACGACGGCCATCCGATCGAGGGCGCGAGGATGATGCGCTACTCGGCCGGTCAGCAGGCGTGGGAGAAGGAGTCCCTGGTCGTCGATCTGAACCGGGCCACACCGAACTGCAATTGGGACGGGACCGTCTGCTCCTGATCGCGGCGGCCTCACAGCGCCGTCACCAGGGGAAAGTCTTTCAGGCACGGTAAAGAAGACGGCAAGGGTTGGGCTATTTGACCCAGTGTCAGGCGGTCGGAATGTACAGTGACCGGCGATGGCTTTGGTGGAGCGGGATCCTGAGCGTACGGCGGCGGCATTGTTGGTTCGCCGAACCACGATGCGGGCCGACCTCGATCTGATCAATCAGTTGCCGGGTCTCGACCGCTCGGCCGCCGTCGCCACCATCCTCGGCAAGCCGATCGACGAGGCGCAGGCCCCGATCAGCGAGAAGAGCGACAAGATCCTCACCTGGTGGTTCGGCCGGATTTCCGAGGGGGTCAATGGCCTCCAGGATCGAATGACCTTCCTGTGGCATTCGATCATCCCGACCCACCGCTACTCGGCCGGTGAGCAGGAACTGGTCGGCGTGCAGCTCAACACCCTGCGATCCCGGGCGCTCGGCAATTACCGCGACCTGCTGCAGGCCATGATGGTCGACCCGGCCATGCTCAAGTACCTGAACGCCGAGAGCAACCGGGCCAAGAAGCCCAACGAGAACCTGGCACGCGAGATCATGGAACTGTTCTCGATGGGCATCGGCAACTACACCGAGGACGACGTCCGAGCCGGCGCCCTCGCGCTCGCCGGTTGGCGGGTCGACAAGGACAACAACAAGGCCTGGCTCGATCCGGAGCGCACCTACCAGGGAGAACTCACGTTCCTGGGCGAGACGAAACAGTGGACGTCCACCGACCTGGTTGACAAACTGTGCGACCACCCGGCCACCGCCCAACGAATCGCCTCCCGGGTGTGGTACCACTTCACCGGCGTCACCCCGAGCGGTGAGCAGCGTACCGAGCTCGGAGCGTGGTGGCAGGCCCAGAATCTGGAGATCCGGCCCCTGTTGGAGCGCATCTTCCACGACGAGCAGTTCTGGGCCCAACACTACGCCCGGCCGCGCAGCGGGTTCGAGTGGTACACCGCCGTTCAGCGGATCCTGCAGTTCGACACCGACGAGAACTGGCGGCCCCGCAACCTCGGTCAGCTCCCGTACGAGCCGCCGAACGTCGGCGGCTGGCCCGAAGGCGATCGCTGGCTCAACCTCGATTCGATGCTGCGCCGGTCCGATCAATTGTTCTCCGTCGACTTCCGCGACATCCCGATGGGCACCACGGCCACCGTCGAGGAGATCCTCGACCAGTGCGGCTTGTTCGTCGTCGACGACAGCACGATCGCCGCCCTGGAGTCGGTGGGATCGGCGGTCGACGAGGTCGGCGAGGAGAGCATCGCCCAGTTGCGGTGGCGTCTCGCCATGAGCTGTCCGGAGTTTCAACTGCAATGACGTCGCACTACGAGAACTTCGACTACGGACCACGTCGACCCGAGGCCACCGACGATGATCAATCCCCTCCGGGTCTGATCACGCGACGCCGGATTCTTCAGGGGCTGCTGGCCGGGGGTGCTGTTGGTTATGGCGCGTGGCGGGGATTGTTCGACAACCCCGCCGTGCCCGTCAGCGATCTGGCGTCGGCCCGGGTCGACACGAGCGTGTTGGAGATCGCACCGCCCACCGGGGGAGAGGTGCAGACGTTGACGGCCAACGTCGACGACTTGTGGGGCAAGTTCGCAGCCTCCGACAATGTGCTTCTCACCCCCGCTCCGATCGATCAGCGGGTGCTGGTGATCGTCGAGCTGCAGGGCGGCAACGATGGGCTGTCCACGGTCGTGCCCTACGCCAACGGCGCCTACTACGACAGGCGGCCGAACCTGGCCATTCCCGGCGAGCAGGTGCTGGCCATCGACGGCGAGGTCGGGCTCAACCCGCAGCTGGTCGACCTCGCCCAGCGCCAGATGGCCGTGGTGGAGGGTGTCGGCCCGACCGAAGGAAACCTGTCACACTTCGAGATGGAGGAGCGCTGGTACTTCGGCGCCCCCACCGGCGCCGGATCGCGGCGCACGGGCTTCCTCGCCCGCATCGCCGACCGCATCGACGGCGGCCGGATCACCGGACTCTCGGTTGCCGGTCACTCGCCCATGTTCAGCGCCGCCACGGCGTCGACCCTGGCCCTCGACAACCTGAACCAGCTCAAGGTCCTCACGAAGAACGACTGGATCTACCCGCTGTATCGGTCCGGTGTGCAGAGCATCACCGGGGGTCCGGTGGCCACCACCCTGGCCGGAACCTGGAGCGAGCTGTTCGCCATCGGTCGATCGATCAGCGGTGACATCGAACGCCACGACGGCGACTCGCCCATCGTGAAGAACGGTGGGGGACTGGGCCGCCAGCTGGCGATGGCAGCCGAGCTGATCAAGGCCGACATCGGGGTTCGGGTCGTCCACGCCCAGATGGGTGGCTTCGACACCCACGAAGGTCACCAGGGTCGCCACGAGCGGCTGATGGGCCAGCTCAACGGTGCAGTCGGAGGTTTCCTCGATCTGATCGATCAGGCCGGCCTGTCCGACCGGGTACTGGTGGCCACCACGAGCGAGTTCGGTCGACGGGTTAACGAGAACTCGAGTGGCCTCGACCACGGCTCGGCCTCGTCGATGCTGCTGATCGGCCCGGTGGCCCCGGGCCGCTATGGGGAGCCGCCGCCTCTTGGCGATCTCGACCGCAACGGCAACCTGAAGACGACGGTGCCCTTCGAGCGTTACCTGGCCACCCTCGCCCAGGACTGGCTCGGCGTAGAGGCCGGCGCTGTGCTAGAAGCCTCGCCCATGCCGCTGGGTTTGTTCCAGGTCTGAGTTCGCCGTCCCGGTTCAGCCCCCCGAGGGCGCCGTGGCCGCCAGTTCGAGGCGGGTGGCGTCCTCGGGGCAGAACACGGTGACGGCGGCGTCGACCACGAACTGCAGCTCCTCGATCGACAGCTCGTCGTTCTGGGCGCCGTTGAGTGCCTCGTCACGGATCTGCTGATACTCGGGGAGATCGCCGGCCGAGGTTGCGTAGCCGCAGGCCGTCTGACCGAAGACCATCAGGTCGTCACCGGTGAGCGCCGCCGCGGTGATCCGGTTGCCTTCGAGCAGGGTCCGGAACTGGCCGATAAGGGCGGCGTTCTCGGTGGCGTCTCCGGCGTCGACCGCGGTGGTCGAAGAGGAGCCGCCGCCCTCTTCGCCCATGGCGTCGCCATCGCCCATGGCGTCGCCATCGCC
>JAOUGG010000089.1 GCA_029857855.1 Acidimicrobiia bacterium
AGGTCCGGCCGGATTCGAGCTGGGAGGCCATGAGCTGATGCAGCTTGTTGACCGCCTGCAACGGCCGGACCATCACCTTGAACTCGATGATCTTTCCGGCATGGTCGCCTTCGGTTGCGAGGGTGACCATGTCGATGCCGTTGATGTAGATGCCGTCGAGCTTCGACTCGAACTCGAGCACCGCCTGGTTGCCGGCCACGATCTCCGACCGGTAACCGAAGCCACCCGAGCCGTCGCCCTCCCCTCCGGGTCCGCCGCCGAACACCGCGGCCGCAGCACTGAGGTAGGCGACCGTGATGTCGCGGCCCTCCTGCGGGGTGTAGACCACAGGCGAGTGGAAGACGCAGTCCGGATGGATGAGGTCGGCCAGCTGCACGCTGCGATCGCCTCGCACGTACCGGTGCCAGCGTTCGAGGATCGATTCGATGGCGGTCGTGTCACCGCCGCCGTCGGCGGTCATTGGTCGTTCCCGCCGTCGGTGCCGGAAAGGGGTAGCCGGGCGAACGCCGGTGGTCGCTTCTGGATGAACGACTGGACGCCTTCGGCGAAGTCGGGGCGGTGGAAGCTGGCGACCATGAGCTTCTGCGATTCCCGTTCGGCGTCGCCCAAGCCGGCGTGGAACTGCTCATGGACCTGGCGTTTCATCACCGCGATCGACGACGGTGAGCACCGGGCGGCCAGATCGCCGATATAGCGGCGGCAGAAACCGAGCAGCTCGTCGGGTTCGACCAGGTGGTTGGCGAGGCCGAGCCGCAGTGCTTCCTCGCCGTCGACCCGGCGGGAGGACATCAGCAGGTCGAGCGCCACCGACGGACCCACCAGGCGGGGCAGGAGGAAGCTGAGACCCCATTCGGCGATCAGGCCGCGCTGGGCGAAGGCGGTCACGAACAGCGCGCTTGGGGTGACGACCCGCAGGTCGCAGGCCAGCGCCAACGGGTAAGCCATCCCGGCGACCGCGCCGTTCACGGCGGCGATCACCGGTTTGTCGAGTGCCAGCGGGTAGGTGAGCCGACCGTCGAAGTCGCCGGTCGAGGTGGCCGTGCGCAAACGCCAGGGGAACCGCTCGCCGGGGTCGCGGAGCTGTTGGGCGCTATCGCCGTCGCCGGAGGAGAGGGCGTCGAGCGCGCCCATGTCGGCACCGGCGCAGAAGCCTCTGCCGGCGCCGGTCAGGATGATGCCCACCACCCGCCGGTCGGCGTTGGCCCGGGTCATGGCGTCGCGCACCTCGGCGTCCATCGCCCCGGTCCAAGCGTTGAGGTGATCGGGGCGGTTGAGGGTGATGACGGCCACCGGGTCGTCCACCTCGTACAGGATGTTCTCGTAGGACGTGTCACCGTCGGTCATCCGCCTTTGGTAACACATCACCTGCCGATGCACCAGATCGATGGGCCGATCCGAGGGGCCAAGACGGTCGTCTTTCCCTGACCCGTCCGGCACCGATCTCCTCGAGTGGCCGGTGACCGAATTCACGAAGGCGCCCGAGCCCACGAACCGTGCCGCAACCGTACACTCGGTGAATACCGGATAATTAGATCGATAGGATTGGTTGTCCGTACTTAGGGTTCCCACTACAGGAGACAGCCATGTCACTTCATCTCGGAGACACCGCCCCCGACTTCACCGCCGACACCACCGACGGGAAGATCGCGTTCCACGAGTGGAAAGACGGTTCGTGGGTCGTGTTCTTCAGCCACCCGGCCGACTTCACCCCGGTCTGTACAACCGAACTCGGTCGGGCTTCCGGCCTCGACGGCGAGTTCTCGAAGCGAGGCACGAAAACCATCGCCGTCTCCGTTGACCCCGTCGAGGACCACAAGGCCTGGGCCCCCGACATCGGCGAGGTCGGGGGCACCCCGTTGTCCTTCCCGATCATCGCCGACCCGGACCACAGCGTGTCGGAACTCTACGACATGATCCACCCCGGCGAGGGTGACACCTCGACGGTTCGCTCGGTCTACTTCATCGACCCGCAGAACAAGATCCGCACGATTCTCACCTACCCGAAGTCGGTGGGCCGCAACTTCGACGAGATCCTACGGGTGGTCGACGCCCTGCAGGCGACCGACGCCAACCCGATCTCGACGCCCGTCGACTGGCGCCCTGGCGACCGGGTCATCGTGTCGCCCGCCATGTCGACCGACGACGCCCGTGCCCGGTTCGACAACGTCGAGGAACTCAAGCCCTATCTTCGCTACGCCGACGATCCGCAGGCGTAGCGCCGGCAGGCAGTCATCGGCAGCCGGCGGCACATCCAGCAATTCGTCGAGACGGCTCCGATCGTCGGAACGGAACCGGCCGTCGTTGCTCAACCAGATATGGCCGCTGCGGTGTCGGGATCGGTGACGGCGAGTGCGAGGTTGGCGAGCGTGGCGTCGGGACCGGCGGGCCAGCCGGCCTCCACCGGTTCGACGATCATCGAGCGGGCCGGGGTGTCGGGCCCGCAGGCGAACCACAGCCCCTCGATCTCGGGCGTCGGCAGGTTGCCCTCGAAGGACAGGAAGGCGAGAACCGAAATCCCGTCGGTCTGGCCGAGCCCCCTGGGCTCGGGACTGACATACCAGGAGACGGCCAGATCGCCGTCGGAGCCCCTGCTTGTGTCGCCGCCGATCACTTCGAGGTTCTCGAGCACGGCGGTGACGTTTTCGCCCTCCTGGCTGAGATCGCCGAGGGTGGCGATGACGACGGCGTCGACGATGGCGGCCAAGTCGGCCGGTGAGCTGCTCGGCTCGTAGTCGTAGGCCACGTCGACCTTGAGCTGGTCGACGAGGTCGGCCAGCCGATCCTCACAGGCTGCCGGGTCGGCGGGTTCACCTCCTGTGGCGGCCTCGGTGACCGTCGCCTCGGAACCACAGCCGATCAGTGCGACGGCGGCGGCCACGGCAACCACGGTGGACAGCAGGGAATGGATGGCGATTCGGTTCATGGCCTCTTGGACGACGGCAGCACCGATCCGGTTCCCCCACGTACGGATCAAATCTCGAGGCCGGGAAGCGTCGCCACCTGCCGGGGGCCGCCGGTGTTGCGCACGCCGGGAAGAGCGAAGCTCTCGATGCCGAAGAACTGGGCGAACGCCTCGTCGGGCATGGCGAGAAAGAAGCTCTCGGGCGCGACCTGGCTGCGGTGTATCGCGATGGCCGCTTTCTTCTCCGCCGCCAAGTCGCTGACGTCGAGAAGAAAGCTCAGGTCCTTCTCCTCCATGCCGAAGTCGGGGTCGTCCTCGAAGTCGCGGGCCTCCTCCTCCGGGATCGCCCCCGAGTCGATCGCCTGCTGCATCTGCTCGATGGCCCGCGTCCGGTTGATGGTCGCCTCGTAGACGTGCTCAATCCCGACGGCGTTCGCCGCGGCCAACCCGACCCGATGGACCTGGATGTGATCGGGGTGACCGTAGCCGCCGTTGTCGTCGTAGATGGTGACGACGTCGGCGTCGACCTCGCGCAGGATGGTCGCCATCCGGTTGACGGCCTCGTCGAAGTCGGCCTGCCAGAAACAGTCGGGGTTGTCGTTGGTGGGCTCGCCCATCATCCCGGAGTCCTCGTAGCCGAGGAACCGCGGCGGTTCGGCCCCCAGCAGCTCGCAGGCTTCCGCCAGCTCGACCACCCGGCGCTCGGCCAGCGGCTCACCGTCGGCCAGCACCCCCTCCTGCGGCTCACCGACCTCACCCCGGGTGGCACACACCAGCACCACCCGGTGCCCGGCCCGGGACGCACGCAGCATCAGGCCGCCGGTGGCGATGGCCTCGTCGTCGGGGTGGGCGTGAAAGCAGACCAGCGTTGCCATAGACGAATCAGCCTATGGTCGCTCCGTCCCTCCTCCCCCACCGGTACCGGTGCCCTGTGGGGCTTCAGCCGGCGAGGTGGCGGACGCCGGCGGCGAACGCGGCGACGTCGTCGGGGGTGGTGTCCCAGCCGGTCATCCAGCGGACCTGGTTGATCGACGGATCCCAGTCCCAGAAGAAGCTCCACTCCTGCAACGGTTTGATCAGCTCCGGGGCCAGGCAGGGAAAGATGCTGTTGACCGCCGGTGCGGGACCGGCATCGACGCCGGACAAACCCGACACCTCGCCATGAAGCGTGCGGGCCAGGCCGTTGGCCTGCAGGCCGAGCTGCAGCCACAGGTCGTCGGTCAGCAGGGCGTTGAACTGAGCGGCGAGATAGCGCATCTTCGACGCGAGCTGCGTGACCTGCTTGCGGATGAACTCCGAGCCGGTCGCCGCGGCCGGATTGAGGAACACCACCGCCTCGGCGCCCAGGGCACCGATCTTGGTGCCGCCGAAGCTGATGGCGTCGACGCCGGCCCCGATGGTCATGGCCCGCAGCGCCTCCCGGGTGCCGCCGAGGGCGGCGGTGGCGTTGGCGATGCGGGCCCCATCGACGTGAACCAGGAGCCCCATGTCGTGCGACGTGTCGCACACGGCCCGTATCTCGTCAACCGAGTAGAGGGTGCCCAGCTCGGTTGGTTGGGTGATGCTGACGATCCCGGGTTGGGCGTGGTGAACGACACCCTGGACGTGGGCCTGATCGCGGATCTGGTCGGGGGTGATCTTGGCGTCGGGGCTGGGCAGATCGATCAGCTTGGTGGCCAGGATCCGCTCGGGAGCGCCGGTTTCGTCGACGTCGATGTGGGCCCACTCCGAACAGATCACGGCCTGATGTGGCCCGGGGCGGGACGCCATCATGGTGGCCAGCGCAACGATGTTGGCACCGGTTCCGTTGAAGGCGAGGCGGGTGGTGACATCGGCGTCGAACAGCTCTCGGAACAGGTCCTCACAGCGGGCGGTCTCGGCGTCGGAGCCGTAGGCCAGGGCGTGGCCGTCGTTGGCGGCCACAACGGCCTCGACCACGGCCGGGTGGGCACCGGCGGCGTTGTCGCTGGCGAAGGAGCGCTGCGGTGGCGGCGGCATCGTGTCGAGCAGGTCGGGGGCGGGCGCGGTCATGGGAACCAACGATGGCAGCACCGATCCCAAAAACCGACGTTCCGGCCGACGATCCGACCCCACCAAATCTCCTGTATCTCGGAGCCGACCTCGCCCCTCCTGAACACAAGCAGCAACAAACACGTCGCCACGATCGTTCACCTCACCGGTTGGAGCCCTCGCCATGCCACACCCCGCAATCAGTCGGAAGACGCTCGACCGGCTGACCGTCGTCGTGACCGTGCTGATCCTGTTGACACTGGCCACCGTGATCTCGTTCTCAATCGTCCCGGCGTCGGCCGGACCGAGCACGCTCGCCACACAACCGAAGCTGCTGGTGAAGACGACGTCGATCGTCGAGGCCGATGGCTGACCGTCCACCGATCCACGCTCGCTTCGACCACATCGCCGGCCACGTGATCGACCGGCCGAGGGCAGGGGTGCACCAGGGTTCCCCCATCCAGAGCACCCCCGCCCTCGGCACGGTGTAGACGATGACCCGACGCCGCTACAGTTCGCCGGTCTATGACCGCGGTGCTGGCCCTGGCCGGGGCGTTGATCGTCGGGGCGTCCGACTTCGCCGGCGGCTTTGCGGCCCGGCGCGATCCAGCGGTGCGGGTCACCGCCTGGATCCAGGCCGCCAGCCTGGCCCTCCTGGCCCTGGCGCTGGTGCCGTTCGGATGGACCGAGGTGGTCGGCCGAGACCTCGTGGCGGGCGTGATCGCCGGACTCTCGGGGACCTTCTCGTTCATCTGCCTCTACAAATCGTTCACGCTCGGCCCCATCTCACTGCTCGCTCCAGTTGCGGCGGTGCTCTCCGCGGTCGTCCCGACGATGGTCGGCGTGATCCGGGGCGAGACGCTGTCGACCGTCAACACCGTCGGGGTCGTGGTGAGCCTGGCGGCAATCGTGCTGGTCTCACAGGATCGATCGGGAATCGGCGTCGACGGACAGGACCCTCGCTCGATGGCCATCGGCTTCGGATTGGCCGCACTGGCCGGGACCGGGTTCTCGATCTTCTTCCTGGCCTTGGCCGAGACCGATCCAGCGTCGGGGCTCTGGCCGCTGGTCGTGGCACGGCTGTTTTCGGTGCCGGTGGTGTCGCTGATCGCTCTGGCCGCGACCGGTTCGTTGGTGGCGGCCACGGGGAACCGACGGATCCTGCTGCTCGGCGGGCTGGGCGAGGCCGCGGCCAACGTCTGCGCCATGGCCGCCTACCAGCGGGGCCCGTTGTCGGTTGCGGCGGTGCTGAGCGCGCTGTTCCCGGTGAGCACCGTGATCCTCGCCCGCCTCGTGTTCAGCGAACGGCTTCGGCTGCAGCAGTGGGGCGGAGTGTTCCTGACCATCGGTGCCATCCCGCTGGTCGTCTGGCCCTGAGCGGCCACCTGGGCCTACGGGGAACGGCGTGTGTCCGACGTCACGGAACAACTCTTTGGGGTCCCCGGTTAAAGATGAGTAATCTGGTCGGGTATATGGACTTTGTCGTGAATTCGAGCTTCGAACCGACAAGCCGACAAAACTTTGAGGACGTGGTAACACCATGAAGCCAGGAAACACCCCGCTCGTCGAGTTCCGTGAGCTGGCGCCGACGGGAACCCGCCTGTTCGCCAAGCTGGAGTGGTACAACCCCACCGGGTCGATCAAGGATCGGCCGGCCTGGAGCATGTTCCATCGGGCCGTCGACGAGGGCAGACTCCTCCCCGGCATGCCGTTGATCGAGGCCACGTCGGGCAACACCGGCATCGGTCTGGCCCGCATCGCCCTCATCAACAAGCATCCGATGACGATCTGCCTCCCGGCCAAGTCCACCGAGGAGCGCAAGCAGCTGCTACGAGCCTACGGGGCCGATCTCATCGAGGTCGACGGCGGACCGAACGACGCCATCGCCTTCGCCCGCCATCTGGTCGACGAGGGCCACGGCTACATGTGCTACCAGTACGGCAACCCGGCCAATCCGGCGGCACACGAGTTCGGCACCTCACTCGAGATCCAGCGGGACTGGCCGCTCGAGGCCCCTCCCGACCACCTCTTCTCCGCCTACGGCACCGGTGGCACAATCACCGGCAACAGTCGGGCGATGAAGCGCTTCCACCCCGGCATCAAGGTCCACTCGGTGGAGGAGTTCATGGACGATCCGATCGGCGGGATGCGCAGCCAGGAAGACCCGTTCCAGCCACCGGTCGCCGATCTGTCACTGGTCGACCATCGCCATCAGGTCCGCAGGAAGACGGCCGAGGACATGGTGCTCATCACCATGAACACCGAGGGCCATTTCGTGGGCACGTCGTCGGGCGCGATCATCCACGCCGCCGTCGAGTACCTGGAAACCCACGGCGGCACGGCGGTGATCCTACTGCCCGATGCCGGGTGGAAGTACCTGTCCGGCAACCCCTGGGCGGAGGCCACCCAGCCGGCCGAGGCCCGCAAGCCCGTTCCGGCGCTGGCCACCACCCACTGAGCTCGGGCCTACCGCCGCAGGCGGGTCGACGGTGATCTGGATCAGGTGGCGTCTCCAAGCGGCACCTCCTCGTGATGTTTGAGCCACAGTTCGGACCGGCCGGGTCATGATGCAGCCGCAACACTAGGATCGTGACGTCGGCCATTGAACCGTCTGAGATGAGGGCAAGCGACGATGGGCAAACGATCATGAGCACCGCCGACCGGTCGGTCATCCACATCGAGAACCTGCACAAAGCGTTCGGATCGACGAAGGCGCTCGACGGTCTGAATCTCGACGTCGGGCAGGGTGAGGTGATGGGGTTCCTCGGACCCAACGGCTCCGGCAAGTCGACCACCATCCGCGTCCTGATGGGTTTGCTTCGCCACGACGCCGGCCACGTCGAACTCCTCGGCCGTGATCCGTGGGACGACGCCGTCGAGCTTCACCGCCGCATCGCGTATGTGCCGGGCGATGTCAACCTGTGGCCCGGCCTGTCCGGCGGGGAGACCATCGATCTTCTGGGCCGGTTGGGTTCCGGTCTCGACCCCAAACGCCGGGCCGAGATGATCGAACGGTTCGACCTCGATCCCACCAAGAAGGGGCGAACGTACTCGAAAGGCAATCGGCAGAAGGTGGCGCTCATCGCAGCCATGGCCGGCGACCCCGACCTCTTCGTGCTCGACGAACCCACCTCAGGCCTCGACCCGCTGATGGAATCGGTGTTTCAGGACGTGATACGGGAA
>JAOUGG010000090.1 GCA_029857855.1 Acidimicrobiia bacterium
GGCCGCAACTCCACCCAGGTCATTCTCGTCGGTTCCGACACCGACCGCGAACTGACCATCGCCCTCGTCGACCATCTGCTACCCCAGCTTCGCCACGATCTGTTGCGGGACAGACCTCGATCCCGGATGAGCTATGCGGTCGGTTGGAGCATCGAGGTGGCCGACCGACTCACGGCCGCCAGCGAAGCCGAGGCGGCCGCCTCCATGGCCCTGGTCCCGACCAACGAAGCGGCCCGGGAGGCGCTGCACGCGACCTATCGGATCAGCCGTGCCCGGTCCGCCGAGGTGCGGTTCGACGAGTACGGTTCCGGTCGACGGGCCGGCCAGAACGCCGACATCGGCCACACCAAACTCGACCAGTCCTGAACGGCCGGAGCGGCACCGCAACCGACCTCAACGCCGGACCGTCACCGCCTCGATCGAGCCGTCGGGCAGCCTGGTCAGCGTCAGCACCGGATCGGTTCTGGTCAGCACGGTCCCAACGTCGCGGCGACCCGGACCGTGGACCCTCGTCAACAGCGTGACCTCGATCCGATCCAACCGTTCGTCGAAGTGGTAGTCGTCGTCCGACCACGACGACCAGAACAGTGTCGGCGCGTCGAGCCGGTGCAGCCATTTCGTGGTCGACCGTACCTCGTCCTCAGCGGTGGCCGACATGAAATCGGTGATCAGGTCGATCGAGGCGGCCCGACCGGCGGCGTCGGGTTCGGGCTGTTCCGCTTCAAGCGCCAGAAGGTCCGACAGATTCTCCACGGCGTCGAGCTCGTCGAGCGGTTCGGGGGACTCGAGGGCGCCGTACGCGCCGCTGAGGTGACCGGGACCCTCGAACTGGAGGCGCTTGAACATGACCTCGTGTTCGAGCGGCGCCATGGTCGACGGCGGAAGCGCATAGGTGGTGCCGCTCTCACCGACGGCCTCCATCCGGTAGCCGTAGGAAACGGGTGCGTCGATCCAGGCCAGGCCCGGGGGGTGGAACAGCACGGGGGCACCCGCCACCGCGACAACGGCGGCGGCGGCCCGCAGCCAGGTGGCGTTCTCATCGACCCAGGGCCTCAGGTCGCGTCGGGTCAGCACGACCAGGAGGCCGACCTCGGCCAGGATCCAGCCGAAGAAGAAGAATCCGGTGGTGATGAACGTGACCACGTGGAACCCGATCCAACCGATCAGCCACGGCCGCAGGAGGCGTCGGTGGGCGACCGCCACGAGCGATCCGAGTTCGAGGATGATGGTCGCCACCTTGATGATCGGGCCGAACCGGTCGAACACCGAGGCGACAGCAGCGGCGACGGCCCCGTCGGTGTGACCCAACCATCCGGCGGTGTAGGCGGCGAGGGGCAGGTTGGCGGGGTCGTCGGCCGACAGCCAGCCCATCAGCAGCTTGCCCTTGCCCGGGATCCAGAAGTGTGACGCCAGCGCGGCACCGATGGCGAGCACGATGAGCGATGTCGACCGGCGACCGGTCAGCACGAACAGCAGATGGCCGACCCCGATCAACAGGAGCACGACAACCGGCAGATCGTCGATGTTGCGCGCCGCCGTCGTGTGGAAGGGAAACACCGTCTGGGCCGAGATCACCCGAAACTGGAGTGCGAAGGGGATCAGCAGGGCCGGACGCCAGAGCGCGGCCGCGGCCAGAGCGAGGAGGAGGAAACGATCGAGAAGGTGGAGCTGGCCGGCGTGGACGTTGTATGGGTACAACGCCCCCTTCCAGGCCAGGAAGACGATCAGCGGCGCGGCCAGCAGGCGAAGGACCGCTCCGTGATCGAGTTCGGCCCATCGTCCAAGAAGGCGCCGCCTGCTGTCGGGCCTGGCCCCGAGGACCACCGCAACCGCAACGACGACAACGGCCCACCACACGACCCGGCGCTGAATGGCGGCCATGGTCAGCGACCACCGGGCCAGGTCGACCTCGGCGATTTCGCTCAGCGTTCCGGTCACCCGATCGACGACCAGGTAGACGAGGAAGAAAGCCACGATAGGAACGATGTCCTGCGGGTTCACGGACCCGATCGGACGCCGAAGCATTCAGACCTCGACCAGCTCGACGGTCGACCCCGTTGGTGTTTTCGCCACCTCGAACCGGGCCGGCATCCGTTCGGCCAGGTCCCGGACGTGGGTGACGATGCCGATCATCCGTCCGGTCGAGGCCAGATCCTCAATGGCGCCGGCCACCACGTCGAGGGTGGCGGCGTCGAGGGTCCCGAAACCCTCGTCGAGGAACATCGATTCCAGCCTCGGCGCATCGACCGGCGCCAACTCGGCGATCGAATCGGCCAGGGCCAACGCGAGCGACAACGACGTCAGGAAGGTCTCCCCTCCCGAAAGGGTGCGCACATCACGCCGTTCATCGGCGTTGTTGTGGTCGATGACGGCGAACTCGCGATTGGCCACCGCCAGCGAATAGGCGCCGCCGGACAACTCCCGGAGCCAGCCCGTGGCCCGGGCGACGATGTTGTCGAGCGCCTCGTTGAGCAGCCAACCTTCGAAGCCGCCGGCGGCGAGATGGCGCCCCAGGGCCGTGTTGATCTCCCGGTCGGCCGACAGTTCGTCGATCCGGCTTCGGAGCCGCTCGTGGTCGGCCCGGCTCTCCCTCGCCGCGGCCAGACGACCTTCGGCCTCGGCTCGGGCCACGGCGACGGCGGCCACCAGACCGCCGGGTTCGGCTTCGAGGCCGAACGGCTCCACGAGCTCGCCCAGTCGCGTCAGGAGCTCGGCCCGCTGACTGGCAAGATCCTTGCCCTGGCTTGCGAGTACGTCACGTTCGAGGGCCAACTGCTCCCGACGCTCCGCAGCCCACGTGGCCAGCGTCGCCCAATCGCTCGTCAACGACCGGCGCTCCATCGGCGGCGGCTTCAGACGGGACACCGCGTCGCGCTGTTCGGCGAACTCGGCGGCCCGATGCTCCACGATGGCCGCCAGCCGGTTCCGCTCGACGGTCGCCGTCTCGAGCCTGCCTTCGGCCATCCGGAGTGATTCCGCTGCGCTCCGCCCCTGCTCGTCGAGCTCGACCAGCCGATCACGTTGCTCACCGAGCACGGACCGGTCCTCGCCGTCCGTCTGGTCGTCGAGTTCGGCGATCACGGTGCCCAGCTGGGCCAGTCGGGCCTCGGTGGCCTCGATCGTTCCAACCAACCTCGACCGTCGGGCGGTGGCCTCGGCCACGGCCGTCTCCGCGTTCGCCACGGCCTTCTCGACCTCGGCGAAATCGGCATCGTGGGGATGGTCGGGAATCTCGGTCACGGTCTGGCGACAGACGGGACACGGTTCGCCCTTCGCCAGCTGGGCCATCCAGACCGCGGCGTCAGCCGACCGTCGTGCCGCCGACTGGGCCGCCCGGGCTTCATCGAGGTGCTCCCGGGTCGCGGCAACCGTGGTGTCCGCCTCGTTCAGTTCCTGCCGGAACGTGGCCAGCCGCTCTTGCGCGTCGGCTCGATCGGCCGCGGCCTCGTCTCGGCGCTCGAATCGGGCCAGCATCGCGGTCAACCGTGACCGATCGCCGATGGCCGACAGCGCCGCCTGGACCTCATCACGGGCAGCCCGAGCGGTGGCCACCTCGTGGGTCGCGGCGGAGATCGCCTCGTCGGCATCCGCCAGCGCCGCGTCGGATCGACCCAGCTCGTCGGGAACGACCACGGCACTCAACAGCTCCCGCTCACGGTCGGCTTCGACCACCCGATCCCGGATCGGACCCAGAGTGTCATCGATGCCGGCCAGCTCGTCGAGACCGACGGAGACCTCGGATCCGACGGAGTCGAGTGCGGTCACCGTGGCGGCGAGCTCGGCGAGCCGGTCGTCGTCGATGACCTCCCGTCGGGCCAGTTCGCTCTCGAGGGCGTCGGCCTGGTTGGCCGCCACCTTCGCCGCCTCCCGGGCGGCCGATCCCATCCGGGCGTAGATCTCCAGGTCGAGCAGGCTGCGAAGCAGCTTCTGCCGATCGCCGGGCTTGTCGGTCAGGAACCGGGCGAAGTCGCCCTGCGGCAACACCACCGTCCGGGTGAACTGGCTGAAGTCGAGTCCGATGAGGTCGACAACGGCGGCATCGAGATCCCGGACGTTGCCGGCCAGCACCTCCGACTCGGTTCCACCGAGGTCGGTGGCGGCGAATCGTTCGAGCCTGGCCTCCTTGGTGGTGGCGCCGGCGGCGGCCCGGTCACCCCGTTCGTCGGTGGCGTTTGCTCCGGTCGTGGCGTCTCGGCTCCGGGAGCGGGTGCCTCGGCGCCGTACCACCCGGACCGCCGTGTAGCGCTGCCCGGCCAGCTCGAAGTCGAACCGGACCTTGGCCTCGTTGCTCAACTGGTGGATGACCGGGGCCACGGCCTTGATGTCGTCGTAGCGGGCCACCGATCCGTAGAGCGCGAACGTCAGGGCGTCGATGATCGTCGACTTGCCGGCACCGGTGGGGCCCACGAAGGCCACCAGGTCGAGGTCACCGAAGTCGAGAACCGTCCGGGATCTGAAGGTGGCGAACCCCTCGACCTCGAGCCGAAGCGGCCTCATAGGGGTCCGTCGATCAGCTCGTCGTGCAGTTCGGCGAAACGGCGCTCGACCCGCGGGTCGTCGACTCCCCGCTCGGCCAGATAGTCGGCGAACAGCTCCCGGGGCGTGCGCTCGGTACGGGTCGGTCTCGGCTTGGGGGTGTCGGTGTGCTCCACCCGGATGTCGACCACGGTCGGGCCGATCATCGCCCGAACCTCCTCGGCCAGACCGGCCCGCGACGGCTCGTCGAGCCGGACCCGGAACCAGCCCCGTTCCAGCTCGTCGTCGCCCAGACCCTCGATCTGGGCGATCACGTCGGCCAGTGTGCCCCGCAGGGTCCGCAGCGGGCGACCGGCGGCGAGTGTTCTCGGGCGGACCTTGGCCGGCAACCCGGGCTCCAGGTCGACGACGTTCACCTGCTTGACCTGGTCGGTCTCGCCGAAGTCGAGCTGGAGCGGCGACCCGCAGTAGTGGATGGCGGTCGGGCCGGGGATCTGCTGGGGTCGGTGAAGATGGCCGAGGGCGACGTAGGCGGCCGAAGTCGGGAAGTCGACGGCGGAAATGCCGTACTCGTCGGCCAGGTGAGCCTGCCGTTCGCCGCCGCCGGTCGATCCGCCGTGCACGAACAGGTGACCGGCGATCAGGTTCACCCGGTCGGGCCGGAAGCCGTCGCTCAGCGCCACCAGGATGCGGTGCAGCCGCTCGGCGTAACTCTGGGCGTTCTCGAACGCCGCGTTGTCCATCAGGTCGGCCGCCCGCACGATGCCCCGCTGGGACACGAACGGCACCAGTGCCACGTCGACCTCGATGCCACCCGCCGCGATCGTGACCACACCCCCATCCGACGGGCTGCGAGGGGCGGTGGCCATGGTGATCCGACCGAGCCGCAGCAGCGGTTCGATGGCGGCCAACCGCCGGGGGTTGTCGTGGTTCCCGGCGACGGCCACCACCGGCGCCACCTCGGCGAGATCGAGGAGGGCACGATTGACGATCGTCTCGCCCTCGGCCGACGGAGCCGCCGTCTCGTAGAGGTCACCGGCCACGATGATCAGATCGGCGGACTCGTTGGCTGCGATGGCGGTGACCTCGGCCAGGACCGCCCGGTGTTCGTCGGCCCGGCTGTGGCCGCGTATCGACTTGCCGACGTGCCAGTCGGAGGTGTGCAGCAGCCTCATGTCGCAGGCACCGGGGCTAGGTCAGTCCGGCGAACGGATCGTCGACGGCGTCGGGAGCGTCGTCGTCGAGAAAGAAGGGCGTCTCACCCGGTCGGGCGCCGTCGGCGGTGCCGCTGGCGGTGCCGTCGGCGGGGCGGCGACCTCGGCCGGCGCGACCGGCCTCCGCCGGGCGGGTGGCCCAGGAGGGGAACGGGAACTCGACGAGGAGCGGCACCGGGAGGCGGGGCTGGGCCACGTACATCGACCCGGGTTTCAAGATGGTGGCCCGCTGTCGGGCCACGGCGGGCAGGAAGCCGTACTCGTCGCGGCGGGCCTCGGCCGGATCGAGGCGGCCCACCACCCGGATCGCACTGTTGGCCACCACCCGGCGCTCCACCTCGCTCGCCGTCTGCTGTGCTCCGACGAGGATGATGCCGAGCGAGCGGCCCCGCTCGGCCACGTCGAGCAGGATCTCCTTGATCGGGCTCGAGGAATCCCGCGGCGCATACTTGTTGAGCTCATCGAGCACGACCAGCTGGAGCGGCTTCGCCGAGCCCGAGGCCTCCTTGGCCCGGAAGGCCTGGCGTAGCACCACGCCGACCACAAATCGTTTTGCCCGATCGTGGAGCGAGTGAATGTCGACGACCGTGACCTGGTGGCCGTCGAGGTCGAGGGCGTGGCGGTCGGCGTGGGCGATGTCGGCCCGGACGAGATGCTCGACGTGGGATCGTGCCGAGGCCAATCGACGGACGAAGGCGTTGATCGTGCCGGTGCCGACGGCCCGCCCGGCCCACCGGGGGTCGGCGCTCTCGTCGGGATCGGTGGGCAGCAGCTTGTCCTCGATCGCCTCGACGAGTTGGCCGAAGGTGCGGATCAGTCGACCGTCGAGGGATACGGCGCCTTCACCGGCGTCGGTCAACCTGGACAACTGGGCGGTCACCGCCTGGACGACGATCGTGTACTGCTGGCGTTCGTCTTCGGCGTCGGCGAACAGGAACGGCAGGAGTTCCTGGCGGCAGAAGTCGGCGATCGTCCAGTAGAAGGGCGAGACGCCGGTGTGCCGTGAACCGGTGGCCGGGGTGGCGTTGGGGTCGCCCTTGCGGGGTGGGGCGAGGATGCCGACGTCGCGGAACGGGCCGGGCTGGAGGCCGAGCGGTTTGTAGCGGGCGGCCTGTTCCTCGTCGAGCATGCTGTTGGGATGGTCGAGGAACAGGAGATCCTCGCCCTTGACGTTGAAGATGAGGGCCTTGGTGTTGGCCGCCTCCGCGCCGAGGGCGCCGGAGGCGAACATCGAGTAGAGCAGAAAGGTGGCGTAGCTGGTCTTGGTGGCCACGCCGGAGATGCCCGAGATGTTGATGTGGGCGCCCTTGGTGCCGTCGATGAAGTCGAAGTCGAGGAAGACGGGTTCGTTGTTGCGGGACAGTCCGGCCGGCAGCCGCCGATCGTCGGCCACGGTGTCGAACGACAGGGCGATGTCGCGTTCCACGTCGACCGCCACCCGTACCGGGGTCTGGGGCAGCGGAGGGACCAGGATCTCCGGTTCGAACCGGGTCGGTTGGATGAGGGCGGCCTCGCTGACCTCGGCCGGCAGCAGGCCGTCGTTGATCAGGAAGACGTCGCTCTGGAAGTGGGCGCCCTCGTGGCGGGCTCGGAGCTGGCTGACGACACCGTAGATCCGGACGATCTGGCCGTCGGGCAGCACCCGTTCGAGCGCCACCACGTCGTCGAGCTGGAGGGTGCGGCCGGGGGCCACGGCAACCCAGAACTCGAGGGGCGTGGCGTCGTCAATGCCGATGACGAGCCCGACGACAGGCTGCTCGGCTGGGGAAAGCGACTCGACCGCCATGGCCTCAAATCTAGTCGTCACCGGCAGGGCGCGCGCTGACCCCCGCCACCACAAGATTTGTAGCAAAAGCCGAGGCGTCGCCTCGGCTTTTGCTACCAGACTTGGAGAAACAGAGACTTGGGCACATCGGCGCTACTTCGATATTTCGATAAGTATTGAAATATCGAGTGCCTCAACCTAGAATCATCCCATGGCCGACGTTTTCAGGGCTCTGGCCCATCCGGGTCGACGTCAGGTTCTCGCCGCCCTTCGCCGGCGGCCGATGACACCGTCGGAGCTGAGTGAAGAGCTGTCGATCAAGATGCCGAACCTGTCGGCCCAGCTGTCGGTCCTCAAGGAGGCCGACCTGATCCACGCCGAACGAGACGGCACGTCGCTCACCTACCGGGTGAACCTCTCAGTGCTCGAGTCGACGATGGCCACCCTCATGGAACAACTGGGCGTCGGGGCGCCCGACGACCGAGCCAACGGAACCGGAGGAGGAACAGAGGATGCTTAACTATCGCAACGCCATCATCGTGTCGGTGGTCGGTGTGCTGACCACCATAGCCATCGCCCTCTACGGCTGGACGAAAACCGAGCCCGGCCAGCAGGTCCCCGTGCACTTCGGCATCA
>JAOUGG010000820.1 GCA_029857855.1 Acidimicrobiia bacterium
CCATCCGGTCGACGAGTTCGAGGAACATCGACGACGACGAGAGGGCGATGACGAGGTCGATGGTCTCGTCGTCGGCCTCGGGGAGGGCGGCCCGGACCTGCTCCCGGCTCCGGTCGAGCCTGGTCGTCCGAAGCTCCCGGCCGGCCGGGGTGGAATGCTCGGCGATGACCGCTGGCAGCGACTCGGCGAAGTCGGTCCACAGGCCGGTCAGGTACTGGGGGACGCTGTCGACGTCGAGTGCCCGGTCACCCAGCATGGCGTCGGCTCGGCGGGCGAAGCGGAACGCGGCCTCGGTCTGAAGCTGCTCCTTGGTGGCGAAGTAGCGGTAGACGGTGCGGTTCGACACCCCGGCCGCCGAGGCCACCGCCGGTATCGACACCTGACCGGCGCCGTCACGATGGGCCAGTCCGAGATAGGCGTCGATGATGGCGGCCCTGGTTTCGGCCTGCTGCCGCTCCCTCAACGTGCCGGTCGCTCCAGTCTCACCGTTCATGACATGAATCATGCCATCAAGACGTGATTCGTGTCAAACGGTTAGCGAAGGGTTGACCCGGACGTCGACGGTGATCCTGCGCCGAGGAAGTAGATGCCCGGGTAGCCGGATGTCTCGAAGCCGCCGCTGGGATTGCGCAGCAGCGTCGAGTCGGTGATCGACAGGCGCCCGGTGCGGTTGTTGCTCACGAAGAAGACGGCCCCGCCGCCCTCGTTGGCCGTGTTGTTCTCGACAAGTGTGTTGCGGATCTCGATCGAGAAGTTGTTGCCGTCGGCATAGATGGCGCCGCCGCTGCCGCCGCCCGGTGAGCCCGAACGGGCCGGGTTGGCACCGTTGCCGATCGCCTGGTTGTCGGTCATCATCGAGTCACTGATGATCCAGGACACGCCGATGCTGCTGATGGCTCCCCCGTTCGAGCACACACCGTTGCGGAAGGTGGACCCGGTGACCATGACGGGCCGCCCCTCGAACTGGCTGAGCACCCGCACCGCCGCACCGCCGAGGTCGGGGCCGGTGCCGTCGCAGCGGTTGCGGAGGAAGGTCACGTTCTCGATCCGTAACTGCCCACCCCGCACGAAGATCGCCCCGCCGCCTCCGCCCTCGGCCCGATCCCCGGTCGAGTTGCCGTCCGCCAGGGTGATATTGCGAACGGTGAGCCGAGGATGATCCTGATTCTGGCAGTGCGACGTGGTCCAGCCCTGCGCCTGGTCGCAGGTGTTCTGGTACAGGATCCGACGTTTGCCGGCGCCACTGAGCGTGACCTTGTTGCCGCCGTCGATCACAATGTCGGGTCCGTTGGCGTTCACCACCTTGGCCGTGGCGGTCATCGTGATTGTGACCGGATTCGGGCCGCAGTCGAAGGTGATGGAACCGCCGGCGGCAACCGCGGCGACGACGGCGTCAGACGTGCAACTGACTGCGGATCCGGTGCCGACGACCCGGGCCGAGCCGGGGGCGGGAGCTGGAGCCGTCGACGCCGTGGCGGTGGTCGTCGACGGACTCGTGTTGGACAACGGGGCTGTGGTGCTGGTTGCGGTGCCGCCGGCGCCATCGCCGCCGGTCGCCGTCTCGCCGGACGACTCGTGGTCGGTGGTGTCGCCGGGCTCGGTCTCGACGTCCACGGTGACGGCGAGCGCCTGTCGGGCCTCGGAATCGCCCGCCGCGGCCGAACCGGTTGTCGACGTGGTCGTCGATTCGCCGACGTCGTCGGTCATCAGCTTCGATGCGTCGCTGAGCGTGTCGACCCGCTCGGGGCTCGACGTGCAGGCCGCGCCCGCGGTCAGCGCCAGCAGCACCGCTCCGAACCCGGTAGCCGCACGAACCAGGACGTTCCGCCTCAACCCGCACCACATGGCCTGGATGCTAGTCAGCACACCCGACGGGCGACGAGGCCTTGTCCGAATCTGTACCGGGTTGGCCGACTCGAGGAACGGGTTGTCGGTGGCCTCGACGTCGGCGGCCGGGATCCGTTGCACCTCACGCCCGTCGATGTACCACACGAGATCGTCGGTCCAGTCGAAGGCGATGACGTGCCAGGAGTCGGAGAACCGCTCGCCGAGTTCGACGGCCTTCGGCGTCTTGGCCCGGCGGCCGTCGGTGCCCGGGTAGTGGATGGTGTGATGGGCTCGGGTTGGTTCCTTGCCCACGTATTCGAGCCAGTCGACCTCGCCACCCCGGGGCCAACCGCGCCCGTTCCAGCTCGACGCCCACAGCGCCGGCCAGAGCCCCCGCTGGTCGACGGGATCCCGTGGGTTGACCTTGACCCGGAACTCGATCCGTTGACCGTGGTCGAAGTCGACCCGACCGCGCACCATCCCCGAGGTCACGTCCCGGGTCGAGCCGTTGGGACAGGTGTAGTTCTCGGTGCGGGCCCGCAGGATCAGCGCGCCGCCCGCCACCGCCACGTTCTCCGGTCGATAGCACTGGAGTTCGCCGTTGCCTCGCCGTAGGTGGA
>JAOUGG010000821.1 GCA_029857855.1 Acidimicrobiia bacterium
GACGCCGATGTCGTGCGTGATGAACAGGTAGCTGATCTGCTCGTCGTGTTGCAGGTTGGCCAGCAGGTTGAGAATGGCGGCTTGGACCGACACGTCGAGCGCGGAGGTCGGCTCGTCGCACACCACCAGGCGGGGGTCACCGGCGAAGGCACGGGCGATGGCGACACGCTGCTTCAGGCCACCCGAGAGCTGGCGGGGACGAACGTCGAGATGATGCGACGAGAGCCGCATGGCCTCGGCGATCTCCTCGACCCGCTTGTCGGCCGCCGCGCCCTTGACACCGGTCAGTGTGGTCACGGTCCGCTTGAGGATGCGCCGCACCGTCCACGAACGGTTGAGGGCCGAGTCGGGATTCTGGAAGACCATCTGCAGTGCCTGGATGGCCTCACGGCGTCGGGCGGTGGCCTCGCCCTTCATCGGCTTGCCGTTGAGGAGCATCTCGCTGCCCGGGTCGGCGGCGTAAACACCCAGCATCGCCTTGGCCAGCGTTGACTTGCCCGAACCGGACTCACCGACGAGACCGAGCGTCTCGCCCTCGCCGAACCCGAGGTCGACCGACACAAGCGCCGGAATGTCCCGACCCTTCTGGCGGAACGTCTTCGAAACGTGGTTGAGTTCAAGGACCCGCTCGCTGCTGACCTCGTGGAGCGGGATCTTCTCCTCTGGCGCGGTGATCTCGGTGACCTGGTCACTGTGATGGCAGCGGGTCCACCGGCCGTCGTTCAGCGCCACGATCGGCGGAATCTCGTTGCGGCACAGGTCGGAGGCCAGCGGGCAGCGATCGACGTACACGCAGGTCCTGAGGTCGGTGCCGATCGGCGGCATGTTGCCGGGAATGGTCGACAGGGCCCGGTCGGTCTTCCGCAGACCGGCCCGGGGGATCGCGTTCATCAAGCCGATGGTGTAGGGGTGGCGGGGCTGGTCGAACAGCTCGGCGGCCGGGGCCTCCTCCACCATTCGGCCGGCGTACATCACGCCGACCCGGTCGCACATGGTACGAATCACGCCGAGATTGTGGGCGATGAGCAGCACCGCGGCGTCGGTCTGGCTGCGCAGTTCGCGCACCAGATCGAGCACCTCCGCTTCGACGGTGGCGTCGAGCCCGGTGGTCGGCTCGTCGAGCACGAGCAGCTTCGGGTCGCCGGCAAGGCCCATGGCGATGACGACACGCTGCAACATGCCGCCCGACAGCTGGTGGGGGTACCGTTCGAGTACCGACGCCGGGTCGGCGATCTTCACCCGCTCCAGCGCCCTCAGCGCACTCTCGGCCGCCTGATCCTTGTCCTGGCCCAGGATGCGGTAGCACTCGGCCACCTGCTTGCCGATCTTCAGCGCCGGGTTCATGGCCTGAACGGGGTCCTGGTACACCATCGCCGCTTCGGTTGACCGGAAATCGCGTAGCTCGGCCGCCGACATGGCGGTCACGTCGCGACCGTCGGCCAGCACCGTGCCGCCGGTGATCTCGCCGTTGCCCGGCAGGTAGCGCAGGGCGGCATACGCCGTCGTCGACTTGCCGCAACCGGATTCGCCGACGAGGCCGTAGGCCTCACCCGGACGGATCTGGAAGGTGACACCACGTAGCACCTGACGCGGGTTGTCGCGCACGTGGTAGACGAGTTGCAGGTTCTGCACCGAAAGCGCGGCGGTGTTCGGATCGCCCCGGTCGATTGGAATCTCTGAGTCCATTACTGCGGTCATGAAGGTATGATCCCCCGTTTCTCGAGAGCTGAAAAATCAGCCCTTGTAGACTTTGTCCAATGAGTCGGCGATTAGGTTGATGCCGATGACCAACAGAGCGATGGCCAGCGCCGGGAAGATGGACGGCCACCACTGGCCTGCTTTGATGAGACCGTAGCTCTGCGAGATGTCGGTGCCCCAGTCGGCGACGGTGACGTCGTCGGCGCCCAGACCGAGGAAGGCGAGGGTGGCCACCGTGAAGATGGCGTAGCCGACCCGCACCGTGAACTCGACGATCAACACGTTGGTGATGTTGGGCAGGATCTCCCGCAACATGATGAACAACCCGGATTCGCCCCGCAGCTTGGCTGCGGCCACGTAGTCGAGTTGCGACTCGGTCATCACCGCGGCGCGCACGGTTCTGGTGACCACCGGTGTGAACAGGCCGGCAATGGTCAACACGATGGCCAGTCGGGAGGCCCCGAACACCACCAGGACCATGATGGCCAGCAAGATCACCGGAAGTGAGAGAACGGCCTCCATGATCCGGCTCAGGACCTCGTCGACCCAACCCCGGTAGTAGCCCATGATCAGGCCGAGGAGGGCGCCGAAGGCCACGGCCAGAAGCGCGGCGGCAGGTGCGTTGACCAGCACGTTGTCGGCACCGTAGACCACTCGGGAGAACACGTCGCGGCCGGTCGAATCGGTGCCGAACCAGGCGTCGGCGCTGGGGGCGGCTCGGGGGATGACTTGACCGTCGACCCGGAC
>JAOUGG010000822.1 GCA_029857855.1 Acidimicrobiia bacterium
CTCGATCCCGACGACCTTGACGCCCTGTTGACCGACCGGACAAGGCTTGTTGCGTTCCCGCACGCCTCCAACGTCGTCGCCCACGTCAACCCGGTGGCAGAGATCACCGCTCGAGCCCGGGCCGCCGGCGCCGTCTCGGTCGTCGATGGCGTGTCGTTCGCGCCGCACGGTCTACCCGACGTCGCCGCCCTCGGTGCCGACATCTACCTGTTCTCTCTCTACAAGACCTGGGGCCCGCACCTCGGCCTGATGACGGTCAAGCGTGATCTGCTCGATCGGATGGCCAACCAGGGCCACTTCTTCAATGCCGGCGACCCCCACAAGGTCGTCACACCGGCTGGTCCCGACCATGCTCAGATTGCGGCGGCGGCCGGGGTCGTCCACTACCTCGATCTCCTGCACGCCCATCATGTGGAAGCACCGCCGTCGGATCAGGTGGCCGACGAACCCGGTCCGGCGGAACGGGCCAGGCGGGTGGCCGCCCTGATCCAACGCCACGAGGAGCTCCTCCTCGCACCGCTGCTGGCCTGGTTGCGCGATCGAAACGACGTCCGTCTGATCGGACCCGACGATCCGGCGGTCCGGGCGCCGACGGTGTCGATCGTGCCAACCGGCAAGCCGATCGCCGACGTCGTCCGAACGCTGACCGAACACAAGCTCATGGTCGGCTCGGGCGATTTCTACGCGGTCCGCCCGCTCGAAGGGATGGGCGTCGCGCTCGACCCCGGTGTTCTGCGCATGTCGTTCGTGCACTACACGACGCCGGCCGAGGTCGAGCAGCTGATCGCCGGGCTGGCGGCAGCTCTCGACGGCTAGCGCAGCCGGCCGTCACGAACGGCGCCAACCGACCACCTTGATCAGGCCGATGTCGGCCACCATCAGCGCCTGAGCGGCGACAAGCCATGTACCGATGGTCGACGTCCGGTCGACGAGCACGATCACGGCCACCGAAGCCAGAACCCAGAGCGCGTCGGCCACGGCGCTGAGGCGGGCCGGTGCCGTGGCGAAGGCCTTGTTGCGAACGACGGTATGCAGCATCCACGCATACGGGATGAGTCCGACGCCGACCGCGAGGACGATCCAGGTCGGCCAGTCGAGAAGGCTGGCGATCGGGATGGCTCCGACGGTGAGGGCCAGCGCCGAAACCGACACGGTGAACCGGTCGAAGGTGAAGATCCGGGACAGGGTGTTGGGTTCGGTGGTGTCGTGAGCGGAGTTGGTGATAGTCGCTGAAGTAGTCATACCCTCCACTGTGAGCCCGGGTGGTAGGCAAGCCAATTACCCGGGAGGTAATGGTTGCCGACCACCGACTGCCGCTACGTTCATGTCATGACGGCAACCAGATCCTCGTCGGCCGCCCCCATCGCACCGCCGCCCGAGTTCGGAGCCAGACTGCGATGGTGGCGAACGACCCGCCGCTACAGCCAGCTCGAGCTGGCCAACGAAGCCGAGATCTCCAGCCGTCATCTCTCGTTTCTCGAGACCGGCCGGTCTCGGCCGAGCCGGGAGATGGTCATCCATCTGGCCACGGTACTGGAGCTCCCTCTGCGCGACGGGAACAGCCTGCTCACGGCCGCCGGTTTTGCGCGCGCGTATTCCGAGATCGACCTCAACGCTCCCGAGATGGCCGGTATCCGGACCGTCCTCACGACGATCCTCGAAGCACACATGCCCAACCCGGCCGCCGTGGTCAACCGGCTCGGTGATCTCATCGACGCCAACCCGGCCGCTCTCCAGCTCATGGCGGCGGCCGTCCCCGCCGGGAGCGGTGCACTCGAGCCGGCGCCGAACCTGCATCGCCTCGTCTACCATCCCGACGGGATCCGGGCCCGAACCCGGAACTGGGTCGAGCTGGCCGCCGCGCTGCTCCTGCGACTCGAGCGGGAGCGGAATCACCGTCCGGCCGACGAGGCGCTGGCTGCTCTGGTCGACGAGATGCTGGCGTACCCCGATGTGGCCGATCTGCGATCAAATCCGCCGTCGGACGCCGGTGCCGATCTGCTGATACCGATGCGGATCGAGATCGACGGCGGTGGGGTGCTTTCGCTGTTCACGACGATCTCGACGATCGGCTCGCCGCACGACGTCACCCTCGATGAGCTTCGCCTGGAGACGTTCTTTCCGGCCGATGACGCCGGACGGGCGCTGCTGACTACCTGGGCCTCGGACTGAGGCGGTACTCCAAGAAGGTTTCCGGGCCGAAATCATCGGCACCGTGGTTGGTGACGACGAATCCGCAACGCCGGTAGCGTTGGGTTTCGAAGAAATCCGTTGACAAAGAGAGTGCTCTCTCTTTAAAGTGGAACCCGTGGCAACCCAGGCAGAACGACGGAAGCAGACCCGCACGAGACTGCTCGAGGCGGGAACCGCCGTTCTGATCGACCAGGGAGCCGCAGGCTTTTCGACGGTGGCCGTGGCGGAAACGGCGGAGCTGAGCAATGGC
>JAOUGG010000824.1 GCA_029857855.1 Acidimicrobiia bacterium
GTCGATTTGTCCTTGTAGTAAGACGATGGATATCTGCCGAGAGGGTCTTCGATGTAGGCTCGGTATTGCCGTCTCGCGTCTAGGCCTTCGATGCGAATCCCATTGTCCGTTATCGAGTGGAAGGGATGGGGGTATCCGCTGGCGTCGAGAACGACGACATGCAGCCCGTTGGCAATGAAGTAACCGTCGGGGTAGATCGGTCCCTGCCAGACGCTGGCGGCCCCCATCGACCCGTTGACGTTGGTCCGAGTTCCAATCGCCACGTCGAACGTCGGTGAGGCCCCGAGGCTCGCTGCATCGCCCGCAAAACCCACCGCGAATCGGGTGAACCCCCGGCACTGCCAGAACGCCACCTTGTATCGTCCTGCCTGGCCCAGGCGCAGCGTGTAGTCACCGTTGGCATCCGAAACCGTGGTCCGAACGTCTCGGTAGATCCCCGTGACGGGATCCAGTTTGAACGCTTCCACGCACGCGTCGGCCAGTCCGTACTCGGGCAGCCCCGTGAGTACTTTCCCTTCGATCGTCGCCCGGACGGGGGCGGGTGAAGCGATGAGACAGAGAACATCCTGGAATTGAACGACAAACCTGGGTTGTGCGTCTACCTGATGCAGGGTTGACGGTGGAAGGTCATACGGCTGGCTGCGCCCGCACGTCGTCTGCGAACTGTGGGTCACGATTCCACCAGGCACAGTCTCGATCTCGATCGCGAGACGGCGACCATGGAGTCGGTCGAGCGTGACCCTGGACTCGCCCGATCCGATCGGGTGATGGGTGATCAGTCGACCGGTCGCCAACACGCTCAGGTCGGGGTTGAGGACGGCATTGTCGACGAAGATGCGGTTATCGGCGGTGAGAATCAACTGGGTTCCGCCGAGTTCGGGCGCGACTCCGACGAGGGTCGCCGGGCTCGTCCTGACATCCAGTTTCACAACGCCTTGATGGCCGGTCAGATACAGCGAGGAGCCATCGCCGGTGGCAGCCATCGCCCTGGGGATTGGCACGAAGTCGTTCACCGCGAGGCGAGAGACTGCATACCCGTTGTCGAGATCAATGTCCACAACTTGACCGAAATCCGATACCGCCGCGAAAAGCCGGCCGGGCTCACCCTCGGTCACCACATTGACTGCATGATGGTCGAGGGCATACTGCAGGTCGATCGTCCGTTCGAGGCGTTGGAGGGAGAGGTCGACGATCGCCACCGATCCGGATCCTTTGAGAGCTACGAACAGCCGATCACCATCCCTGCTCAATTCGAGGCCAGTCGGCAGGCTGCCAACCCAGATCCGCCGAACGATACGCCACGTTCCCAGGTCGAGTACGGCGATCTCGTTCCGTTTCGGAATTGAGGCATACACCAACCCGCGGAGGGAGTCCGGCTCCACATCACCCACGGTGCCGCCTAGTTGGTTTGTCGGCGGTGTGGATTCGGCTTCGGTCGGGAGAAGCGAGCGACAGAGGTAATCGCCGGTGGCGATGAGAATCTGGCCCTGACCGGGCAGGAGCACTGGCTGACGCTCAGATCCAGAGTGGCTTTGGCAGGCGTCGGAGGTGGCGCCGAGTCGGGATCCGGTGGCGATGTCGTAGGTCTCGACGTTGAAGGGTCGCGCGTCCTCGGTCGAGATGATGTGCAGTTTTGACCAGTCGGGCGAGACCACCGATCTACGGAAGTCGGGCGTTTCGAGCGTCCTGATGACATGGAAGTTGTCGGTGTCGAAGAACATATCTCCGACTCGCAACTCGCGTCCGTCCGGGCTGAGGTCGAAACCAGGCGGGGTCCCGAAGAGCGAGAGACTTGTCTCGGCAACGAGCGTCGCTGGACTCACGGTCAGGTCGAACTTCCTGAGTTTGGGGCCGCGGATGTAGAGCGCCGATCCTGTCGTATCGACCCGAAGGTCGTCGATGAAGGAGGGGCCGGCCCACAGCGACGTAACAGACAGGTTCGAGGTATCGACCATCACGATGCCGCGGTCGCTTCCCGCATACACGCGTCCGGGAAGAGATGCATCGATGACGAAAAAAGAGGTCCCGAGCCAGGCACTCAGATCGATGACGTCCACGGTCTTGGTGGACAAGTCCAGCAGGACCAAGCTGTTGTCGTCCATCCTGACCGCCAGAGTTTCCATGTCGTCCGAGAGCGAGAACGACCTCGGGGAGCCGGGGAGGACGGTGCGTTCGAGGACCTCGAGCGAGGTAGGGGACAACGTGACGACCTCCGGCACGAAACCGACGACGGAGTACACCACCTGGCGGCTGGGGTCGTATTCGATCTGGTTGCTGGTGAATGCAATCATCTGCTGGACGGTGCTGGCCTGGTAAGGAGGGGGGTCTGTGATGGCGGTCGTCTTGGTGGGAATCGTGTCCGCTACCAGCGAGGAAAAGCCCGGTTCTGCTCCGGGAGCCGGGATCGGGATTGGTGGGGGTTCGGTGGCGGCTCCAGCCACA
>JAOUGG010000823.1 GCA_029857855.1 Acidimicrobiia bacterium
TCTCACCGACGACGGGGTCGTCGGTGAGGGCGCCGTTGGTGGCGTTGTCGTCGGCGGCCGGATCGGTCGCATCGACGCCATCGAGGGTGTCGATTGCCGTGCTTTCCACAAACCCAGGGTAGTTGGGCGGTGAGACGGCCAGTGCCACCGGCCCCGTGGTGATCGCCCACCCGGCGAGGTTACTGGTTCAATTCCATCTGCACGGTCGTGCCGGTCGCCGCCGTCTCGAACGTGACGGCGGTGCTCAGCCGCTGCATGAGCGGAACACCGAATGCCCCCTCGATCAGCAGGCGATCGGGATGGGTGATGTCGGGTACATCGTGGTCGTCGGGCATGCCTGGGCCCTCATCCCGCACCGACAGCTTCACCGATCCCGGATCGACCTTGCAGCTGACCGCGACCCGTCCGCCCGGGTGCTTGGCCAGGTTGGCCTCGATGGCGTTGGTGGTTGCTTCGGACGTCACCCAACGGAGGTCGTCGAGTCGGTCACCCTGCAGTGCTTCGACGGCGTTGGTGGCGGCGGCGACGATCATGCGCACCACGGCGACCATGTCGACGCGCGACGGAATGTCGATCTCTACGAGTCCGCCGTTGTGGGTCGAGCCTGTTGGTTCCACTTGCCGTCCAGATTAGCCCATCTTCTGCAACATCGGAATCTGGCGCTGCGCCGGGGCCGCCGGTCGATCGTCGAGCGCGTGGCCCCACAGCTCCCGATGCCAACAGGAGAATGAGGAGATGTCACCATCGGACGGACGATGAAGCCAGGGCCAGGGATGGACGACCTGCGGCTCGACGACCTCAGCGTGACGGCGCCAGCCAGGCACCGGGGCGAACGTGGTTGCCACCCGCCGCCCGGCGAGCGCCTCGGCCGGCGTTCCGAGCCGGACTTCCACGTCTCGGATCGTGGCCAGTTCAGCCAGTGTCTCGACCATGAAGGTGAGTCTTTTCGCCGACAGCTTCAGCTTGGCCAGCAGCGGTCGGTCGAAGACGAACACAACCGGTAGATCAGGGTGAGCGGCCAGCGCCGGATCGTCGAGCCCCATCGACTCGGCCGTGATCCAGACCACGTCCGGTGTCCCGGTCGGGTCGGACGAAGCGGTGGACGCGGGCTCGGCCGGACCGGCCGTCCGATCAGGCTGTGGATCGCGGAACAGGAGCGGGTTGGGAGTGTCCACCGGTTGTGTCGGCGGCCGATCCGGCCAGCGGTCGATCGGACAGTCGGTGTTGAGATCGCAACTGGCGCACAAACCGGGGGCCCTCGTCTCCACCTGCCACCGGGAGAAGGCGTAGGGGCGCTCCGACATGAGCCCGGCCGCGATCTGCCAACCGAGGCGGTTGGCGGCCCGGGATCCGTCGAGCAGATGGGCGAAGAACAGGTCCTCGCCGTCGCGCCAGTCCCGACCTTCCCGCACAGCCCACTGGGATGCCATCCAGAGACGGGTCTGGCCGACCAGCCAGCCGTCGTCGAACAGTTCGCCCGACGTGATCTCCATGCAGCCCATTTGTTCGTTCCACCCTGGGGCCTGTTCGGGGCCGCCGGTGTGGCCGATCGCAACAGGGGTCGAAACCGGTTGCAGCGTTCGGCGTCGCTCGTGGCGCTGGTAGCGGAGCGACTGCCGGGTGGCGGGCCCGAGCCGGGCGTACCAGTGTCGAGCGTACTCCTGCCAGAGCAGCTCGATCCGGAAACGGTGGAGTTCATCGGCCGGTCCCGTGACCTCGTTCCACAGTCGAGGGAGGCTGAGCATGCCGTGGCGGACATAGGGGGACAGGCCGGTGGCCGCCCGTTGCCGGCGCGGGTATGCGTGGTTGCGATCACGGGTGTAGCGGCTGAGGTCCAGCTCGGCCAGAGCTTTCTCGGCGTGGCGCTGCCCGCCGCGGAAGACGTCGGAGGACAGCGAGGTCTCGGTCCCATCGAGATCGCCGATCAGGTCGGCGAAGTGCCGGGTCACGAAGCGTTCCGCATCGCGCCTATCCGGTTCACAGATGGTGAGCTCGGCAGTGGCCATGCTCCTTCATCGGTTGCCGTCGGGGCGCACTCAACATGATCAGGCACATTCACCCACCGCTCCCGTCCGATCGTGCTTCCTTGTAGCAGATCGGTGGTGGCCTATAGAAAAACCATTGGTGATCGAACCGATCAAAGCCGTGCCGAAGCTCGTATGATTGCACCTCGGTGGATTCGAGCCGGCACCCCACGTCGAGCCCTCCGTTTGCCTCCGAAAACCTACAGAACGTGGCCGTGTAGCCTGGAGTCGGCTGACCGAGTCGTTCGGGCCCCGCAAAGATCGTTGACGTAATTGGCTGAAGGTTCTATCCAAGTCCGACCGGAAACCTGGAGTGGGCGTGACACGCCGGTCGCCCGCAACCTGGCGCGGCCGATGGTCCGCTTTCTCGCCCAGGAAACCGCTTCCGGCATCCTCCTCCTGGTCGCCACGGCCGCGG
>JAOUGG010000826.1 GCA_029857855.1 Acidimicrobiia bacterium
CACGGGATCCGCGTCAACGCCGTCGCCCCGGGCCTGATCGACGCCGGGATGTCGGAACCGATCTACGCCGACCCGTCCACCCGATCGGCCCGCGAATCGAAGGTGCCGCTTGGGCGGCTGGGCACCTCAGCCGACATCGCCGAGGTCGTGCTGTTCCTCGCCTCCGACGCCGCGGCCTACGTGCACGGCCAGAACATCTTGGTCGACGGCGGCGTGACCGGCTCCGTCATCGCCCACCTGCCCCGCCCGTCCTCGGTCGATTCGGTGGGTCACTCGTGAGGTCGCTCGACGGCATGTCGGTGCTGGTCACCGGCGGCGGCTCCGGGATCGGCGAGGGGATCGCCCGCCACTTCTGCGCCGGCGGGGCCCGGGTCACGATCTCCGGTCGCCGGCCCCACAAGGTTGGCCAGGTGGCGATGTCGATCGGCGCCGATTGTCATGCGGTGGCCGGCGACGTCACCGTCGACATCGACCGGCGGGCCATGGTGGCCGAGGCCGTCGAACACGGCGGCGGCCGCCTCGACGTGGTCGTCAACAACGCCGGCAACATGTACCGCGGCGCACTCGGTGAGTTGACCGAGCAGGCCCTGCTCGACGTGTTCCACTCCAACGTGGTCGGCGGCATGATGCTGACCCAGGCCGCCCTCAGTCATCTCGAAGCCGCAGCCGGGGCGGTGATCTTCATGGGGTCGGTCCACTCGCAGCGGGCTTTTCCCGGGGCGTCGCCGTACGCCGCCAGCAAGGGCGCCGTGGAAACGCTCACCGGCGTACTGGCCGCCGAACTCGGCCCCAAGGGGATCAGGGTTTCGTGCGTCCGACCGGGTGGGGTGTTCACCGAGATCAACCAACGGGCCGGGCTGTTCGACGACGACACCGCCAAGGCCCGACTCGAAGGCCTGGCGCCGGCCCATGCGCTTGGCCGCCTCGGCACGGTCACCGAGATCGCCGAGGCGGTCGAATACCTGGCCTGCGCCGAGTGGACGACGGGCAACGTGTTGACCGTCGATGGAGGATTGGGGCTCGGCGTGACCAACGCCTGAGGCGGCGACGACGGTCGCCGCCGAGCGAAGCGGGAGATCGGCCACCCGACCACGAACTCGAAGGGGGAAATGATGACCACAACCGAACCGCAGGTGATCACCATCACCGGCTATGACGAGGCCAAGGAGGCCTACCGGCAGAAGAACCTTCGCCAGGCGCTCTACGACGCCGGCGAAGTCATCATGGGCGACGTCCTGGTGAACCTGCACGGCGCCGAACATCGTGATCGACGGCGCCTGGAGAACCGGCTGTTCCGGCGGGAGACGTTCGAGCTCTACGAGCGGGAGCTGTTCCCGCCGATCATCTCCGAGACGCTGGCCCCCGACGTGGAGGCGGGACGAACCGAGCTGGTCGATCTCGGCCACCGCATGATGATGAACCTTGCGGCGCTGACCGCCGGGGTCGATCGTCCGCTCGGAACACCGGAGGAGACCCGCCACCTCTACCGCTATCTCATGCTGTTCATCGAGGGCGCGACCCTGGCCCATTACACGGGAGACCGGGACGCCAAGCGGGCCGAGATCGCCGGTGAGCTGCACAAGTTCGACACCGAGTTCGTCACCCCGTCGCTGGAGCGACGCCGGGCGATGGTCGAGGCGGGGGAGGACCTGCCGAAGGATGTGTTGTCGGTGCTGCTGGCCAATGTCGACTCGCTCGACATTCCCCATGAGGTGATCGTGCGGGAGGTGGCCTTCTATCTGCTGGCCGGTGCCCACACGTCGGCTACGGCGTTCACCCGGGTGTCGCACAACATCTTCAAGTGGCTGGAGGCCCATCCGGAAGACGCGGAGCTGGTGCGCACCGACCGCCTGTTCGTGCAACGCTGCACCCACGAGACGATTCGCCTGCAACCGTCGTCGCCGGTGGCGATGCGTTGGGCGCTGGATGACATCGAACTCAAGTCGGGCACCTCGATCCCGGAGGGTTCGAAGGTGGTCATCGACCTGTTGTCGGTCAACCGTGACGAATCGATCTTCGGGGCCGACGCCGCCGACTTCAACCCCCACCGGGAGACACCCGACGGCATCCCGGCCTACGGCCTGTCGTTCGGTTCCGGGATGCACGCCTGCATCGGCATGGACCTGGCGGCAGGTCTGCTGTTCCATGCTGATTCCGCTGCCGACTCCGCGATGGACGACCACACCTTCGGGCTCGTCCCCGAGGCGGTCCAGGCGCTGTTCGACCACGATCCCCGACCCGACCCCGACGATCCGCCGGTGATGGACGACTCGACCACCCGCCCCTATTTCGGCCGCTACCCGGTCCTGCTGCGCGGCGGCTGAGCGCCAACACGGCACCGATCAGCCACCCGCACGTCCCCCACACCTGAGGTTTTGCGGGCTCACGTCCCACGAACGGGACGTCAGCCCACGAAAGCACAAGGAGGGGAGTGGCTTAGA